>CAYREP010000032.1:0-6275 GCA_964423375.1 Candidatus Woesearchaeota archaeon
GCCAAACTCCGCTATGAGAAAATGTTGCAGAGTCCAGCTTACAAAAAATGCGAAGACTGTAGGGGCATTCATACCTGGCAATCTTGCTCAAAAGTTCATAGATGAACACGATGAAGTTGTGATTGAAAGAATCGGCGGAAAACAAGGACGTACAAAAGGAGACATTCCCGGCATCAGATTCCAAGTCATTAAAGTAAACGATCAGCCTTTGAGAAGACTTTGGAAAGGCAAGATCGAAAAGGGTAGAAGATAATGGCACAAAAGCAAGCAATTCAATTCAAGATATTCGACAAGTACGATTTGTCGGAAGTTTCGGTGAAAGACCCCGGACTTAAGGATGTGATTTCGCTTGAGCCAAGATTGATTTTAAAAACGCAGGGAAAAGGTGTCCAAAGATTCAGCCAAACAAAAGTTAATATTGTTGAAAGATTGATGAATCGCCTGGCGGTCGCAGGACACAGGGGAAAGAAACACAGAATCCAGAAAGGAATCTCAACAGGCAAGTATTCAACGAATATGAAAATAATTCTTGGGGCGCTTGAACTTATCGAGAAAAGGACAAACAAAAATCCGGTTGCCGTTTTGGTTCAGGCAATTGAAAACTCCGCGCCAAGAGATGAAGTCACAGTAATAGAATATGGCGGAGCGAGATATCCGCAAGCAGTGGACGTTTCGCCTTTGAGAAGAGTAAACCTTGCAATCAGATGGATAATTCAGGGAGCTTCTGACAGAGCGTTCAACAAAAAGAAAAACATCACTCAGGGGATCGCGGAAGAAATAATTCTCGCATCTGAAAACAGCGGCGACAGCTTCGCGTGCAGAAAAAGGAACGAATCTGAAAAGCAAGCCGACTCGGCACGTTAATTCTAAAATTGTTCCTTAGTGCAATAAAATTTATATAGGAGCCAGTTTTTTGTTTGGAGTTTATGTCAGATTATGCAATTCATTACGACGGAAAAAAGGTGAGACTTCCAGTAGATTATTTTAAAGAACAAGCCAATAAAATTCTTAATTCTCCGCAGGAGGCCGACGAGGAGGGCAAGAAATTTTTCATAGAACAAGATAATTATAATCCATTGCCCAATCCAGACCGGCCCGACAGCGAGGGCGGACTTGAAGAGAACGTCTCGGGGGCTTGAGTCTAAGAAACATTTAAAAAAGAAATTTTACATAACTTTTTATTCTAAATCAATAGAATTTATTATCAATACAAATGGCAGAAAAAGAATCGCAAGCGCACAAAATCATCAGGCTTAGTAAAGATCAGAAGCACATCAGAAACATAGCGACGAGCGCGCACATTCACCACGGAAAAACTGCCCTTACGGACAATCTTCTTGCAGCTTCGGGTTACATGGCCGCGAAGAACGCCGGAGACCTTGAAGGCGGAATGGCGACATGGCAGCACTCTGACGAACAAGAGAGGCTCATGACTGTAGATTCGGCGAACGTTTCAATGGTTCACGATTTCCACGGAGAAGAATTCTTAATCAACTTGATTGACACGCCGGGACACGTGGATTTCTCAGGAAATGTTACAAGAGCAATGAGGGCTATTGACGGAACAATCGTTCTTGTTTGCGCGGTTGAAGGAATCATGCCCCAGACCGAAACAGTCATCAAGCAGGCGCTTAGGGAAAGAGTAAAGCCGGTTTTGTTCATCAACAAAGTAGACCGTTTGATTCAGGAAATGAAGCTTACTCCCGAAGGAATGCAGGAGAGGTTCGTCAAAATCATAAATGAGTTCAATATGCTTGTCGAGAAAATAGCAGAGGACGAATACAAGCAGAAGTGGAAAGTCAACATTGGAGACGGAAGCGTTGCGTTTGGTTCGGCAAGAGAGAACTGGGCGCTATCTGTTCCGTTCATGCAGAAAGGAAACATCACCTTCAAGGATATTTTTACATTAGTCGAAATGCCGGAAGAAGAAAGAAAAGAGTGGACTTGGAAAAACGCTCCGCTTTATGAAGTTCTTCTGGATATGGTAGTAAAGCATTTGCCTAATCCTGTAGATGCTCAGAAGTACAGGATCCCAAAAATCTGGAGAGGCGACCTGGACAGCCAGATGGGTCAGGACTTGCTAAACTGCAATCCTAAAGGAAGGCCGGCTTTCATTATTACCCGAATTATGATTGACCCGAGGTCGGGAAAAGAAATTTCCGCGGGAAGACTGTTTTCGGGAACATTGCAGAACGGCCAGGAAGTTTTCCTGAACCTTGCAAACAAGAAGCAGAAAATACAGCAGATTTTGGTTTACAACGGAATAAAGCCGGAACAAATTGAGGAAATCGGTCCCGGAAACGTACTTGCCATTTCGGGAGTTGCCGGAGAAGCCGGAGAAACAGTGACGCTGGAACCTGAAACACCATTTGAAGAATTGAAGCAAATCTTTGATCCTGTTGTCACAAAATCCATTGAAGTGAAGAAAATGATGGACTTGCCAAAGCTGATTGAAATCTTGAAGCAAGTTGGAAAAGAAGACCCTTCGGTAAAGATTGAAATCAACGAACAGACAGGAGAGAATTTGATTTCCGGAATGGGGGAACTGCATCTGGAGATCATTGAAAACAGAATAAAGACTGAAAAAGGACTTGACGTCAAGACTTCGCCGCCAATCGTGGTTTATAGGGAAACAGTCAACAAACAATCGGCACCAACAGAAGGACGCTCGCCAAACAAGCACAACGGTTTCTTCATAAAGGTAGAGCCTCTGGAAGACAATGTTTACGAAGCGATAAAAAACGGTGAGATTCCTGAAGGAAGAGTCAAGAAAAAAGCGCAGGACCTTGCCAACAAATTTACTAAGTTCGGCTGGGATAATGATACGGTCAAGGACATAAGGGATATTTATCAGGGCAATATTTTCCTGGATGAAACGAGAGGGGAAGTCCACATCGGCGAAGTTATCGAAATGGTTCTGGATGCTTTTGAAATGGTAATGACCCAGGGGCCTTTGGCAAGAGAACCGTGCACAAAGATGAAAGTTTCACTCGTAGACATCAAGCTTCACGAAGACGCTATCCACAGGGGGCCTGCACAGGTTTATCCTGCAGTGAGGGAAGCCATAACCGGGGCGATGAAGAATGCGGACGCTTCGCTCCTTGAACCTTTGCAGATTCATGTCATAGAAGCCCCGGACAAATTCCTCGGAGAAGTCACCAAACTCGTCGGAGGCAAGAGAGGGCAGATAATCAACGTCGAGCAAGATGAAGCAGGAATAGAAGTCAAGGCGAAAATGCCTGTTTCCGAAATGATCGGCTGGAGCAACGACCTGCGTTCAGCGACGGAAGGCCGAGGAGTTTCATCCTTGTACGACCAGCTTTTCGAGAGAATTCCCGCAAGCATGCAGATGGAAACAATCCAGAAGATAAGAAACAGAAAGGGATTGGCTGAAAATCAGTAAATCTTAATAAAGGAATATTCAACTTGTCTTTCAAGAAATCAAGAATTCTAACAATCGTTAACTTTACCTAAGGAAAGTTTAAATAATAAAATGTTATTCCTAAGAGTAGTAAATTAAAAGAGAAAAAAAGGGATGAATAAAAGGAATGCCATAACTTTATTGATTTTTATTTTAATTTTCGGGGTTGGTTTTGTTTCGGCTGCGAGGCTTCCGTCGATCAATGGAGATTCGGGTACTTGGGGTACCGTGCTAAATGAGTTTTTGAACGTTTCACTTAATGATTCGGGATATCTGCGACCGGTAAGCCAGTTAAGTTTCACATTAGGGGAGATTATTGATAATCTTGTCAGCGGCTGGATTAGAGTTAACGGAAATTTGAACGTTACGGGAAGTGTAATCGTTAATGGAACTCCCTTAACAAATTTAACCTTCAATCCGATTGTAGGTTACACTGTTTCAAGTTACGACGGAAACATCACGAACGGAAGTTTGAACGGCTATACTGCAGCAAATGCTATCTGTGCTTCTGAATATTCCGGAAGCCATTTTTGCCTGAAATCGGAAGTTTTGAAAACGATCGCAAACGGCAATTATTCTTTTTCGGGAACAGCCTGGTTTCAAAACGGGCCGCCAGGTTATACTGCAAATGCTGATGATTGCAGCGGTTGGACAACAGATTCAAGCACATATCTCGGGCCTTTCTGGAATTGGGGCGCAAATTCGGGGGCGGGGCGCGGAGCCTTGACAAACTGCGCCCAAACCAAACAATTAATGTGCTGCGGAGGTTCAGGATGAGAAAAATAATCTTATTTTTACTTATTTTATTCAGCATTTTTTCAACCGGATTTATAGGCGCAGCTTATTGGGTTGACAATCCCGCAAACTGTCCTTCAACGGACCCGACTAATTTTGCAGGCCAGGATTGCTCCCCAAACAATATTTGCGGAGTTAGTTCAGGAGTCCTGCAATGTTACAATACGGGTTCTATTTCTCCCCCCTCTTCGGTCAGTTCTTCAAACTCAAATGTCGATGACGGAAGCTTTAACGGGGGCTATCTGATTAATTGCGAAGCAACATCTGATGGGGCATCACCATATTGCGATAACTCTGGAAGCGTTTGGTGCGATTATAATTCCACTTGTTACTCAACCTACAAAAGGAATACAATTTGCATGGCAAATGAATGGGGTGTCGGAACCTGCGGAAGCTGCAGAAACGGATACGAAGATTGCTCAGGCGACAGCGTTTGCGAAGTTGTGACCGGTGTGACTGCCTGGACCGAACCCCATACCGTTTATGCATCCGGATGCAGTCATCAATGTGTGTCAGGTTATCAAGATTGCAATCTGGATCTTGGGACAGGAGGAGATGGTTGTGAAGTTCAAACAGGAATAACTGCGCAAGATGAGCCTAATACAGTTTACGGAGCAAGTTGCGGAATCCAATGTGTTTCCGGATATTACGATTGCAATGCAAACATAGGAACAGGAGGAGATGGTTGCGAAATTCACAGCGGAGATTCATGTACGACCGGCTCCGGAGCTCCCGGAACTTATAATGGATGCACTTGCGAAGCAGCGCCCCAGGAAAGCCTTTCTACGAACACGCTCGCTACAGGTTACGGCAACAATTTAATCTACGGAAACCAGACAAACCCGAACGGTTCTTTGATCAATTTATTCGGTTCAAATTACGGATTTACTGTAAACAAAACAGGCGTGTTTTTCAATGACGCAAAAGTGGATTCGGGGGATTTTTCAGGCAATATAACTGTAGCGAATACCGGATTCTTCGGCTGGCTCGGAAGTTTGGTTAATAGAATTACAGGATTATTTGTCCAGAACATTAATTTTAACGGAACGGTAAACGGAACGGGGAATATTACAACCACAGGGAACGTAGGCATCGGAACAAGCAATCCTGCTACAAAATTAGATGTCAACGGCGGAGCGCGCTTTTCCGGATCTGCTAATACTGTGGAAGGCGAGTTAGTGTATAACGGCGCTGGGAAGTATTACCAGTATTACAACGGCACAAACTGGGTCACACTTACAGGAGGTTCAGCAACTTTCACTTCCCTTTGGTCGCAAAATGTAAATGATGTTTATTATAATTCGGGAAAAGTGGGTATTGGAACGGAAAGCCCTGCGCAATTATTGGATGTAAACGGAAGCACAATTATTCGTGGTAACCTGAATGTCACCGGAACTTCTTATCTTGGAGATATAACAATTAATGCTGACAATATCACAACAAATAATATTTTATCAAAAGACGGAAATCTTAGCTTGAATAATAGTTTGTATGTCATTAACAATGGAAGAGTTGGAATAGGAACAGCAAACCCTATGCAAAAATTAGATGTAAATGGAAATGTAAATATAACTGGTTATTATTACGGAGACGGTTCCCAGCTGACAAATATATCGACTTACAATGCTACTTACAATTCTAAAGCAGATTATCAGTTTGGAGCAAATAATTTTAATGGTTCAGGGAATTTAGTTACCACCGGTCGTGCAGGTATTGGAATAAATAACCTTTCTGCAAAAAGCAGGATAATGTTAGACATAGAAGATCCTTCTGGTACCGCATATGCAGTAATTCAGGGAAGCAACACATCAAAAAAAATAAGGTCTGCTTTGGTTTTGACAACTGATACGTCAAGAGGTAAGGGAATTTTGATGGAAGATACTTTTAATAATGAAACTTGGTACGCCGGGACTCCTTACTTTTCGAGAAATTATCAGATAGGATATTATAATGCAAGATTAATCTATGACGGAAATGGTGGGGGAGAAAATGCATCAGATCCTTTGAATGCGTTTATGACAATAAACAGGTCTGGGAATGTTGGTATTGGAACAACAAG
>CAYREP010000033.1:0-2086 GCA_964423375.1 Candidatus Woesearchaeota archaeon
GCCGGTTGAAACGACAATGATAGGTTTCTTCGTGGATTTTTTCGCTTCTTCTATTATTCCAACTACATCTTCGTTTAGCAAAGGAGTTTGATAAAGTGCTACGAGAAGGATGAGGTCGACGTTTTTATCTTTTGAGACTTGCTTCAACGCCTCGGCGTATCGGGCAGAAGTTGCATCTCCGGAAATGTCAAGAGGATTGCGAATGTTAACATAAGAAGGCATAACTTTTCTCAATGCATGGGATGTTGGATCTGAAAGTTCTGCCATTCTTAGATTTCTAGCTTCAGAGACTTTGTCCGTTGATATGATTCCGTAGCCGCCACCGTTTGTTATAATTTGGACGCGGTTGCCTTTTATGTCAATTGGGTTTTCCAAAACGCTCGCGATGTCGAACATTTCCTCCAGATTGTCCGCGCGAATCAAGTTTGCCTGATTAAAAATTCCGAAATAAGTTTCTTTCTTTCCCGCCAGCGTTCCCGTGTGCGAAAGCGTGGCTTGGTCGCCGGCTTTTGTCAATCCGCCTTTTACAATTATTATCGGTTTTGTCTTTGAAATCTTCTTGGCTGTTTTGTAGAACTTGTCTTTTACGCCTTCAATGTACATGCAAATTACTTTGGTGTCTTTGTCTTTTGCAAGATATTCAAGGTAATCGGATTCGTCAAGCTGTGTTGCGTTGCCGTAGCTGATGAATTTTGCGAATTTGTAATCTTTTTCTGCGGCAATGTCGATTATAGCCAGGCCAATCGCGCCGGATTGGCAGACAAAACTTATTCCCCCTGCTGAAGGCCTGCGCATTTTTGTTTTCGGAATGAACAGCGCGTCCATGCTTGTGTGCGCGTCGAAGATGCCGAGACAATTCACACCTATGGCTTTCATGCCGTTTGCATTAAGATAATCTCTTAATCTGATTTCAGTTTCCTTGTCGCCGGTTTCTGAAAAGCCGGAGGTCACTATGATAAGATTTTTGACATTTTTTTCCTTGCATTGCTCAACAGATTCCAAGACGAACTTTGCGGGGATCGCAATGATTGCCAAGTCTATTTTCTCTTTTGTGTCTGAGATCGAAGGATAAGCTTTTTTCCCGAGAACTTCTTTGGCATTCGGATTTATGGGAATTATCTGTCTTCCGAGTTTTTCTCCTGATTCAATCAGATTTTTTAAGAGCACGTTTCCGACTTTTTCAGGATTTCGCGATGCGCCGATTACAGCTACAGTTTTTGGGTTGAAAAATTTTCCAAGTTCCATTTTATAATTCTATGAAAAGATGATTCGGGTCTTCAAGATATTCTTTTAGAGATTCGAGAAATCTTGCTGCCTGCGCGCCGTCTACTATTCTGTGATCAAATGTTAAAGATATCGGAAGTTGCTTAATTTTCTTTTGAGGATTGTCCGGATTTAATTTCTCAAAGATTCTGCCAATTCCGAGAATTGCGCTTTCTCCCGGATTTATCAAAGGGGTTGCATAAGTTCCGCCAATCGAACCGTAGTTTGTTATCGTGAATGTTCCGCCTTTCATTTCATCAATTGCAATTTTTCTGTCGCGGGCTTTTTGCGCAAGTTCGTGGATTTCTTTTGAGATGTCCACTATTGATTTGTCTTCAGCATTTTTCACAACCGGAACCATTAAGCCTACCGGAGTTTCAACGGCTATCGCTATGTTGTAATATTTCTTCACAAGAATTTCTCCGGATTCCGCGTTTAGCGTGGCGTTGAAGTAAGGATGTTCTTTCAGGACGGCGATTGCGGCTTTTACAATGAATGGCAGAAGCGTCAGATGAATGTCTTTGAGCTTTTTGTTTTGTTTGTCTTTCAGCATCCAAAGTTTTGTAATGTCGGCGTCTTCCATTGCGGTGACTTGAGGAATTTGATGAGATTTTGTCATATTGTCTGAAATGACTTTTCTGATTCCTTTCAGAGGGATTCTTTCAACAGGTCCGTGCTCATTAGAAGTTTTTGTGACTGGAACATTTTGCTGTGCGACAGATCCTGAAATGTTCAGGTCAGATTTTAGAATTCTGCCGTTCGGACCCGAGCCTTTTGTCTTTGCAAGATTTATGTTGTGTTCTTTTGCAAGTTGCCTTACGGC
>CAYREP010000033.1:2186-6247 GCA_964423375.1 Candidatus Woesearchaeota archaeon
TTCGGGAGTTTCCGGCGCTTCTTCAAGCTGGCCGACAACGGCGAGACCGCGCTTTTGAGGTTTGTAGGCTGCTGTTTTTGCTTCTGCCTGAGGTTTTGGATTTTTCGCAGTGGATTTCTTTGGAGGCGTTGGCATTGCATGAACTTGGGATTTAGATTTATTATCAGTTGCCGGAGTTTTTTGCGTTTTTGCTGTTGGAGCAGGTTTTGTTTGTGCAGATTTTGCAGGTACAGGTTTTGCAGTGGCTGTTGTCTTCGCTGCGCTTCCTCCGATTGTGCAAAGAACTCCGCCGACTTTTATCGTTTGACCTGCTTTCGCAGAGATGCTTGTTATCTTTCCCGCTTCCGGAGAAGGAAGGTCGACAACTGATTTGTCTGTTTCAACCTGTACGAGATTTTGGTTCTCTTTTACGGTGTCACCGACTTTGACGAGCCACTTGACAACTTCGCCTTCCTGTATGCCTTCGCCGACGTCCGGAAACTTGAAATCACCCATTTTATTAAGACTTTATAGCCAACACTTTATTTATACCTTTCTTTATTTTTTCTTTGTTGATAAGGAAGATTTTTTCATATGAAGCGAGAGGCATTATCGTGTCGTAGCCAGTAACTCTTTCAATCGGAGCTTCCAAACTATAGAATGCGTGCTCGTTTATTCTTGCAGTTATCTCTGCCGCGAAGCCCATGTTTTTCGGCGCTTCGTGAACTATCATTGCGCGGCCGGTTTTCTTTACGGAATTTACTATTGTTTCTGTGTCTAATGGAGACAGGGTGCGAAGGTCGATAATTTCAATGTCTGCATTCAATTCCTGAACGGCTTCAGTTGCTTCGCGGACCCATGAACCGTAAGTTATCAATGTCATCTTGTTTCCTTCTTTTACTATGCGCGCTTTGCCGAGAGGAATTGTGTAAGGTTTGAGAGGAACATCCTGTTTTATTGCACGGTAAACTCGCTTTGGTTCAAAGAAAACAACCGGATCCGGATCCGCGATTGCCGAGAGCAAAAGGCCTTTAGCTTCATAAGGCGTAGAAGGCATTACAACTTTGATTCCCGGGACGTGGATGAACATTGCTTCCGGAGATTCCGAATGATGTTCCAGCGCGCGAATGCCGCCGCCGATAGGCACGCGAAGAACCAGCGGACAATGGTATAAACCCCGCGAACGATTTCTGATTCTTGCTGCGTGGTTGTAAAGTTGATCGAGAGTTGAAATTGAAAAGCCATCGAATTGAATTTCAGGGATAGGTTTCAGGCCCATTACCGCCATGCCTATTGAGGTTCCCATGATGCCCGCTTCTGCAATCGGCGAATCCATGACTCGATCGTTGCCATATTTTTTTGCCAAGCCGTCCGTAACTCTGAACACGCCGCCATCTTCACCGATGTCTTCGCCAAGCAAAACTATGGATTTATCTGCTTTGAGGGCGAGATCCAACGCATTATTGATGGCATCAACCATATTCATCTCAGGCATTTTGCGGAACCTCCAGAACTTCAACTAACTTATAGAGTTCCTGTTTTGAAATATCTTTTATTTCATCATAATTAAATTGCTTTGAAAGATTTTTTCTTACACTCGAAATTATAACTTCGCTATTGATCTTCCTTCCCAGCACTTGTTCTGCAGAAGTTATGCCCACCTCGTTAGGACCATAGCCACAAGCATTCACTTTGTCGAAATGTTTCAAACCTTCGTTATCCATGTAAAGAACAAATCCATGATAAGCGATATTTTCACTTATCTTTATCCCTTTGGAACCTATTTTATATGAGCGGTCTCCATCAATAAACCACACATCTCTTCTTTCTCTTCCGCTTTTCATTCCGGACGCTATCTCAATATTAGGCACGCCAAACTCTTTTAGCGCATCAAACATTACTTTATCTACTGCCATTTTGTATTCGCCTACCCCCAACAATTTTCCGGTTATTCTTGGATGAAACACAATCGGATAGAAAACATATTGGCCTGGACCAACCACTGTCGCCCCTCCACCTCTGCTCGTTTCCGAGAATTTTATCCCTTCTTTTGTGAGGTGATTTATTATATCTTCTCTGCTAAAGCTATCTCCATAACTCTTTTTAATTTCTCTGATGAACTTTTCGCTGAATTGATTATGTTGAATGGCGGAACCAAAATTAATTTCATAAGGGTGTTGGACCTGTAAAATTATATCCGGCATCTTATCTTCTTTTCTCATTAAAGCCAATTGAGTCTGAAGGGCATATGCTTCTTGATAGGGCATTATTCCGAGGTCGCACCAAAGAGCTTTAGCTTCCAAATTCATTTCGCCTCCGCAGAATCTCCTGCGGGTTCTGCACCTCCAGCGTCCGCGCGGGAAGCGCTAGAGTTCTCTGCTTTTATTTCCTGCATTTCAACTTGAAGTTCAGGCGGGAGTTCCGCATAAAGATATTTTATTATGTCTTCTGCCGGATAAGGCTGAATCGCTTCAAATTTCTTGACTGCATCAGCGACTTCTTTTTTTGCCTGCGCCTGAAGTTTTGCTTCTTCCGCTTTGGTCATGATCTTTTCTGCAATCATGTAAGTTCTCAGTCTTCCTATAGGTTCCGCTTTTTCATGTTTTTTGACTTCCGCTGCGGAGCGGTATTTTGAAGCGTCGTCAGAAGTTGTATGGTCGTTTAATCTGTAGGTGAGACATTCAATCAATGTTGGTTTTCCTTCGTAGGCATCTTTCAGCGCTTGCTTTGTCGCTGCGTAAACTGCGAATATGTCGTTTCCATCGACGCGGATGCCTTTGATCCCATAAGCGATCGCTTTTTGTGCTATGGTTTGCGCTGCGGTTTGTTGAGCTACCGGTAGAGAAATTGCCCACTGGTTGTTTTGGCAAAGAAAAACGGTGTGCGCATTAAAATCTCCTGCAAAGTTCAGCGCTTCGTGAAAATCACCTTTTGAAGTTGAGCCGTCGCCGAAGTAGCCGATTGCCGCGCGCTTTTCTTTTCTGTGAGCGAAAGCCATGCCGGCGCCTGCTGCATGGGGAATCTGAGAACCTACGGGAATTGAAGGCGTGAAAACATTTACTGTTTTTGAACAAGAACCACGTTCGTCGCCTTTGTGATAGAGTAAAAGACTTTCTATTGTTCCGCCTCTTGTAAGAACAACCGCGTGTTCACGGAAAGACGGAAACGCGATATCTTGTTTTGACATTGCAAAAGCCGAACCGACCTGCGCGGCTTCCTGACCGAGCAAAGAAGCGTAAGTGTAAATTCTGCCCTGCCTTTGCATAGCTATAGCCTGAGCGTCAAAAGTTCTGGCAAGAACCATGAGATAATACATCTTTTTCAGATTTTCATTTGAAATTTTCGGCATTTCTTTCTTGTCAATAATTTTTCCGGACTCATCAAGAATCTGCAGAAAAGGCACCTCAAATTTTTCTATGACTTTCATATTACCCCTTTACTTTTGAAAACGACGCTGTTGTTTATAAAATTTGTGAATAAGAAGTTTGAATTTGCTCTTTGTTTTTGATTTCCGCCCCAATCCCCGACCGCCATCCTTGATTGATAATCAGACTAGTTGGATTGAACGACTTTTGGAAAATTCAGCCTTCGTTTTTAAGAAAAGAGGTGATAAATTTGTACTCTAAACAATCATATGAGAACTTCAAGGGATAATTTTTTAAGCTTGCGAGTGTTTTGTTTTCTATGAAAGAGGTTATGGAAAAGAGGGTTTTGAACGCTGCTGAATCCGAGAAGATTGTTTCCGGTTTTGTTTCTCTGCCGAAATCTCAAGTTGTCAAGAGATTTGAAGAAATAAAATTGAAAGCTCCTCTGGCTTTGAAGATTCTTTCTCCTAATGCGATCCATAAGACGGAAGTCAATGGCGTGAGGGTTGTTATGTATGAAGATTCGGTCAAACCGGCTTTCGATGCTTTGATGCGGGATGCTCAAGAACATAAACTGCAACTTGATGGAATTTTCGTTCAGGAATTTGTCAAGGGTGTTGAGACGATTGCAGGCTTGAAAAAAGATCCTGTTTTCGGACACATGATTCTTTTCGGGCTTGGTGGAATTTTTACAGAAGTTATAGCCGATACAAGCAC
>CAYREP010000034.1:0-6168 GCA_964423375.1 Candidatus Woesearchaeota archaeon
CTCCGCTCCAAGCCACGTTCCAACTTTCAAACATTCCAAAATCCGCTCCTTACTTTTCTCAATTTTCTCTTTTTCCTCTGAATTAAGATTTATCCAATACTGACCATGTATGCTTAACTTGATTCCCAACTCGCGCGCTTTCCTGCCAATCGCTTCCGCATCTTCCCGCTTCTTTATGTAAGCTCCGTAAGTGAACGCAATCTCGCAAGCTTTGAATCCAAGGTTATGATATTTTTCAAGAGTTTCAACAGCGCCTTTCACCGGCCCGATTCCCGCGGGTCCGAATTTTATTGTCATATTATTTTATTCCAAACAACAGCTTCGCTGCTTCATATTTAGCTTTAACAAGTTCTCTGCCTTTTTCCAAATCTATTTTATTCCAGCCTCTTTTTATCTTGTTTCTCATTTTCTTAATAAGATCTTCATAACTTCCATTTCTGCTTTCTCTATAAAACATATGCATGAATCTTGAGATGTGATCCATCGCATCAGCGCATGCAATAATCCTTTCTTCAATGCTTTCTCTTTTTCGGTCTTTGCTTCCTCTGTGATTCAGGATGCATTTTGCAATAAGCTCAATTTGATCTTGCGGGATGTCAAATTGTTTTAGATACTCTCTGGAAAATTTGCTTCCTTCTATTTCATGGATTTCATGATGGTGTGTCTGAATGTGGTAAATGTCATGCAGATAAGCTGCAACTTCGACAACGAAAAGATCTGCCTTGTATTCTTTTGCAAGCTTTATTGCAAAGTCCCTCACCCCCATTATATGGTTCGTAAAAACGTCGTCTTCTGCAAATCCAATACATTCCTTTTTAACAAACTCATGAATCTTATCTACTATCTGATTTTGTTTTTTCGTAAGTTCCATGAATCAGGAAACAGAAATAGGTTTATAGAATTTGTTGATATTATAATATCTTAAATTCTCTTTGATTCCTTTCAAGATATCCTTGGTTTTCCATAAAGTTCAAGACTTTTGCCGGAGGGCAGCACAAACCATATTCTTCTGCGGTTGTCTTGGTTCTGTCAAGAACCATTTTGACTGAAACTCTGTCCCTTTTGGAATATTGGCTTGCCAACTCGCTGTAAACTTCTTCGGCCAAAGCGGCTATATCTCCATTAAGTTCATTTTCCATTCAGGGTTTGAAAAATAAGATTATTTAAGTTTTATTGTTCTAAAAGCTCATCAACTTCATCTTCGTGTCAGTTGTAGTGAAATTCTTCGCGACAATCGCTTTGCAGCCTGCGTCTTCAGCCGAGCGGATTATTGCGGGCGTCGCAGTCCCGTCAAGGACAACCGCCGCCGGATTGCTTGTTTTTTTCAGAGAAATTCCAAGCCCGCGCGAGGAAACTTCTTTCAGTTCCTCCATGTCTGGACCGAGAATGACCGCTTTTCCAGAACCTTTTAACCTGTTGTAAATCTCTTTAAGCTTGCCTTCATCCAATTTGACTTCTGCATTTGAAACTTCGGGTTTTCTTCCCTCTCTTGAATCTCTTTGATTATGAAAAGAAGAGTAGGCCCTTTCAGACCTACCGTTTGATAAAAATTCTTTTGGTGATACTTTCTTCCTTAATGACTGAAGTATTTCCTTGCCTGTCAGTTCCTCGACTTCCATTCCGCTTGGCGCCGACGCGATGTACTTCACGTTCGCATTGTCAACCACATTTTGCGCGATTAACTTGCCTCCGCGGTCTCCGTCGACAAAAAGAGTTATTTCTTTCTCCTTGCCAAGTTCGCCGATCGCTCTCGGAAGTTTCGTTCCGTTCATGCCGATGACATTATTGACATTGTTCCTCAAAAGGTTCACAACGTCCGCTCTGCCTTCAACAACAATCAATTCCTTGCCCGAAATGTCTCCGCACGGCAGCTTCTCATCGCCGTATTCTTCAATATCAGCAGTTCTTGATGCTGTTTTTATCTCTGTAGATATCTCTCGGGAACTCGTCTCGCCCTGCAGCTCCTTCATGAACTTCTTGGCTCTGTCGATTATGTACTCTCTCTTGCTTCCCCTGACATCTTCGATTCTCTCAACTTCAATCTGCGCGTCGCAAGGTCCGATTCTTTCTATGGTTTCAATCGCGGCCGCAATCAATGAAGTTTCAGATTGGTCCAGCGCTGTCGGAATCTGGATTTTTCCGATTGTTCGCTTGTCTTTCTTCTCGAGTTCAACTTCAATCCTTCCAATCTTGCCTTCTTTCTGAAGTTCCCTCATTTCCAAATCAGATCCGAGAAGTCCTTCAGTCTGTCCAAAGAGCGCTCCGATTACGTCGGGTTTTTCAAGAAAACCTTCAACATTAAAATTCGCATGTATCATATATTTTATTGATACTGGACTTATTTTTGCCATTTTTTTCTCGTGTTTTAATTGTCTGAAACTTAAAGTTTCATAGAAAAATATCTCACTTACTAAGCACTTTCTTACTTGCAAAGCAAATCAGTATAAATGTGAATGTGATAATATCAAAGATATTTTCCTGAATAGAACAGTAAAATTACTTTTTTAAAACTTATGGATTAATTATTTGCTTCTGCTTTGGGCATAAATGTGCTATTTGCGTAGATAGAATCCTGAGCATTTACTCGGTGCCCCTTTCTATTTGTAGCATATAATTCTGCCTTTGTGTCTTTAAGTAACTCCCAAACTGTTTTTCTAGGTCCGACTTTCAAAGCCTTGACAAATTTTAAGACGTCATCGCTTTTGGGGTCAAATTTAGCTCCGAAATAATCCCTAATTCTCTGATAAGGCGGCATGAGGAATGAAGCAAAATCTGAATTTGCTGCATCTGTAAATACTACATCTGCTTCTGAATTCTTTAATACTGGATAATAAGGTTCGCCTCTGTTAAGTTTTGTGGAAAATTCCGAAGGAGGAAACATCTGCGCACCAAACTCAATATACCTGTTTTGATCCGGGACTCCCATCAGGTTTCTGTTTATGCCTCCGTTACCAAGGTAAACCAATTCTTGTTTGTTGGCGCCAGCTTCCAGCGAAGAATCTGAAACTACTTTCCAAATCTCATCAAATTCAGGCGGTGAAACTACTTTGCCCTCAATACCATCTGAACGTTTTGGTAAGACTCCTGCATAAGGGCCTTTCGAAAGTTCCTCATACAGTTTGCTTTCGTAAATATCAATTCCTCTTGTATCCAAGAGAAGTTTAACATTATCCTTTATTTGCTGTTCTGTAAAACCTTGTGTTCTCATGTTCTCAACTATGCCTTCATAGAAGGCCTCCGCGTGGATTATTGATCTTACTGCACTCTCATGAGTGTAAGGACTTAAACTTGTGAAGGCATCATTGGCAATTATAACTTGAGGCATGTAAGGCTTTGTCCTCACAGGGGCTTTTCCAATAGAACTGTAATTGGCTGTACCCCATGAATCTATCTTGCTTGCAAATTTAGCGGCCCCAATAACAACTAATGCCGTTAATCCCAACACAGTCCATGCAAACCCTCTCCCCTGTTTTTTGTTAAGCCTGATTTCTAAATCACGTCTTGCCCTTTCACTTGCTTGATAGTTTTCTTTTTGTCTTGTTACTAAACGTTCCCTTTGTAATTTAAGATTCTCTCTTGATATTTTATGGCTTTCTTTTTCTACCTCCACAATCTCTTTATGCATCTCTCGCTTAGATTCTTCCATTTCCCGCTGAGTCTTTTCATTTTTTCTCCTTGACTTTTTAAGGTAATGGGCCCCCATAGAATTTACATTAGAGGTGTAAAATTTTCTCCTAACTCCTAAATTTCTACCAGAATAAATTTCCCCCGAACATCTGACACCTTCTATTAAGGAGGGTTCTTCAGGAGTGCTAGTATATTCTCTTCCCCAATTTCTCTTTTTGGTCGCTTTCATTTTATTTATTTAATATAACATATTTTATTTTATCACTTTAGAGTTACAATTAGGTTTTTAAACTTTTCTGCAAGTTTTTTCGGTTTTAAGAATTAATTGAACTCGTTTAAAAATTCTCTTAGGGTATTATACTGTTCCCTCAAACGATTAAATCCAACTCTCTTTTTTGCGATGCTTCTCTGAAGAGAAGTTTTTATCGGTCCAGAGAACTCCTCCGCTTTCTTTATCAAATCTAAAAGTTCTTGACCTCGTTCTTTTGCTTTCTCGTAAACTGCATCTGCAATCTTTTCGGAATACGCTTCGATAACTTCCCTTCTAAAATAAAAAAGCTTTTCTACATAAAAACCAAATTCAGGATAATCTTCATTTTCCATAAAATCACCAAAAAATTATTTCCGTTTATTCAAAGAAAAAATCTTAAGCCTTTTCCTTAAGTTCAGTGCAAACACCTGCTGCAACTGTAACGCCGGCATCTCTTATTGCGAATCTCGACATGAATGGATTGTCTTTCTGAGTTTCCAACGCGAGATTTCCTTGTGGCTTGATTTTAACTTTTGCAGTGTCTCCGTTCTTCAAAAAGTCGGGGTGTTCCTGAATAACCGCTCCTGTTCTTGGATCAATTTTTGCTACAAGTTCAATGAACTGGCATGGAACCTGAGCAGTGTGGATGTGGAACACTGGAGTGTATCCTTTTGCCAAAACTGTTGGGTGGTTTATGACTGTGATTGTAGCTGTGAATTCCTCGACAACCGGAACCGGCTTGCTTGCGTCGCAGATTACATCTCCTCTTGCAATGTCTTTCTTGCCGACTCCTCTAATGTTTACTCCGACATTGTCTCCTGCAACTGCTTCATTCATGGATTCATGGTGCATTTCTATTGTTTTCAATTCGCCTTCAATGCCTTTTCCTGTTCTTCCGGGCAATACTTTGACTTTCATTCCGGTCTTCATGATTCCTGTTTCAACTTTTCCGACAGGAACTGTTCCTATACCTGTAATTTCATAAACGTCCTGAACCGGCATTCTCATAGGAAGATTTGTTGGAGGTTCCGGCGCGGGGAAAGCGTCCATCTGCTCCATAACTGTTGGCCCTTTATACCAACTCATATTTTCAGATTTCTTTGCAATATTATCCCCCTTCAGTCCTGAACCTGCAATAAATGGGGTTGTATCTGGATTTATTCCGACACCCTTCAAAAGCTTGCCTATTTCTTCTTTGACTTCATTATATCTCTGCTCTTTGTATTCCACAGCATCCATCTTATTGATAACAATCGCCAGGTTCTTGACCCCCATCGTTCTCAAAAGCCACAAGTGCTCTGTTGTTTGAGGCTGGACTCCTGCAGGCGCAGCGATAACCAAGAATGCCGCATCTGCCTGACTTGTTCCTGTAATCATGTTCTTGACAAAATCCCTGTGTCCGGGCGCATCAATTATTGTTACCTGAAATTTGTTTGTAAGAATTTTCCTGTAAGCCAAGTCAATTGTAACTCCTCTTTCTCTTGACTCTCTTATCTGATCCATGACATAAGCAAATTCAAATCCTGCCTTGCCGTTCTTTTCAGCTTCCTGTTTCAGCTTTGTCATCTCCTGATCGGAAACAGCTCCGGAATCGAAAAGCAATCTTCCGACTACGGTTGACTTTCCAGCGTCAACGTGTCCGACAAAGACAACATTCATGTTTGGTTTTTCTTTTGCCATTTTAATTTCACAATTTTTGTGTATTTGTTTATGAAAATTTAGGTTTATAAATATTTCGATTTAGATTTTGAATTATCATTTTTTCTTTCTTATCAGCACGAACAATTCCACAACAACCAAGAGATGTTAATTATTTCAAGCATTTATCTTCCCCTCAAATGATTTATTCTGTTCTTAAGCCTGATTATCTCTTTTTCTTTTGCAAGCTTTTTCCTGACTTTTTCTTTCTGTTTCATTAACTTTGCTTTTTCTTTATTCAGATAATCTTCGGACTTTTCGATTCGAGCCAAATCTTTCTCCAGAGATTTCAGCAGCGGGCTTGACGGCTCTTTCCTCTTAGAATTCTTCTTCATCTTCACCTCGACAAAACATAGCCAAAGCAGTTTTTATAATTTTCTGAATCATTTCCCAAAACCCTTTAGCCTTTGTTTAATTCTCTTTTTGTAATCCGAAACCTTTTTGCTTTTTTTCTTCTGCAATTTTTTCTTTTTGCGCTTCTTGGCCTTAATAATTACAAAACTCAAAATTGCAACAGCAATCAAGCCCGTGCCCGCAAAAATATAATATCTGTAATTTTCGAGGGATGCCTCCGGCGGCAGCTGATGATCGCA
>CAYREP010000035.1:0-6070 GCA_964423375.1 Candidatus Woesearchaeota archaeon
CTCCAGAAACAGTCCCGTAAATCGTTCCGGTTACATTCAAATCTCCGACGACATTTAAGGTATTTTGAGGTGTAGCTGTTCCGATGCCAACATATCCCGACGAGAAGTTGCCTTGTATTAATGGAACAGCATTTACATTTGCCTGTTGGACTATGAATTGGTTTGCTTTATTGTTGTCCTTGCCCGCTTGATAGCCGATGGCAACAACATTATTCCCTTGATTATTATATCCTGCATAATAACCTAAGGCCACTGTATAATTCCCCGAATTAGAACCTCCCGAACTATCACCAATAGAAATTTGTTCATTTCCAGTATTATCAGTTCCAGAATTAGATCCAAGAACAATTTGATTGTATCCTGCATTGTGTTGGCCCGCATTAGACCCAATAGCAATCTGGCTATCTCCAGAAGAATAAGTCTCAATTCCGGCAAATCTCCCAATAGCAATCTGTTGAGGTGCGGTGTTGAAGTTGCCTGCGTATTGGCCTAGTGCAATTTGTAATTCTCCCGTATTGTTATGACCTGCTTCATATCCCAAAGCAGTAACCCCTGAAAGAGTTCCGCTGGTATTAGTCCCAATAACAATAGATTGGTTTGTATCATTATACCTAATCTGATCAACGCCGCTCGCCTGAAAAGTGTAAGGCGTCCTCGCAAGCTTGGAAGCGCTTTGCAAAGTCCCGTCGCGATAATAGCAAAGCCAATACTGTTGAGTATAATCAAGCGAAACATTCGAAAGATAATACGAAACGACCCCTCTCGAATCGGTTGTCAGCGTCGTAGAATTCGAATAGACGACATTAGCGGGAAGGCAGTCGGAAGAATTCGAAATATTAAAAACAAAAGCAAAAGTTCCCGCCTGAATCGAGCCGTTTGAATAAGTTGTCTGGATGTTCAAGTGCAGATCATTTCCTGCAGAGGCAGCAAGAACAAAACCGGAAAAAACTGCAACAGCAAAAAACGCTAACAACAAAATTTTAAGGTCACTTCTTTTCATGAAAAATAAAAGAGAAAGTATTTTATAAATATTGTTAAGCCATTAAAGCGATTTGTTAGATTAAGCAAAATCTTGTTCAAAGTCTCAGTGAGCCTGCGAGGATTTGAACCTCGGACTTCCGCCTTATCAGAGCGGCGTTCTACCCGGCTGAACTACAGGCTCATTTGTTTTTATTGATCTGCCTGTAGTGAGCAAACCCTGCATTTTAAAGTTAGGGGTTATGTTTTTAGTTTTCTTTTTTCCGAGTGTCGGGGAAAACCTGAAAATCTCCCATTTTCTTTTGCAGTGTAGATTTTCTTTTTCTAAAAGAAAATCCCATTGAACTACAGGCTCATTAACTTTCTGTGACTTTTTTATTTATAAGTTTTGTGAGTCCGAAAATAATTGTATTTTCTTTGATGTTTGGGATTCATCGGGCGGATTTCTTACATGAATTTGTGAAACATTTCAACACCCCTAATAGTCAAAACATAAAGGGTATTTCTGTTCATTCCCCGAGGGTAATATTGAGAATGTCTCGTTATCCTGAAGTCCAGCTTCTTAAAAATAGCCATGATTTGTTCAGATAATTCCAAGGAAATTGTCGTTATATACATTCGAGGGTAGAATCTGTTATTTTTCTTCTCCAAATAAATTCCGCCGTCAGTGTCAAAAATTCCCCTAAGAACGGCCTTGCTTAAGCCATCATCTGACAAAAAACAGAAGGGATTTTTACAGAAGTCTTCTCTCCCAAGGGAAGTCCGAGATCTTTTTTAAAATTTACAAGTTTATCGTCCCAAATTTGAAATCCGATTACACGGGTGGAAGGCATCAGTCGAACATTAATGTTGGTGTCAAACAAATTGTCAAACAGAGGTTTAATCCTTTTTTCATAATGCTCTTTGTCATCTTTCATGTGGCCTCTAAGTTGATAAAGCCCTTTAATTTTACTGCCGGATTTGTAAAAATTCATGCTTCCGTCTCCGATGTGCCAACCAGTTTCTTCAGCTAAATCCAAAGATATTTCTTTTGGTAAGATCATATCAAAATAATGCTCTGACAATTAATAAATTCTTCTGAAAAACACCCCGGAGATTTATACTTTATATAATTACAAAAAAGAGGAAATTCCGGATAAAAATATATAAAGAAGCGAATATTTTCAAGACTGATTTTTGTGGGGGATGGCATGAAAGCGAAGATAAAGGAAATACAAAGGAAGATAGTGGAAAAATCCGGAGAAAGCGACGTGACCGAAGATGAATTTCTTTCAATCCTTAAATGGATTGTCCCCGGAACAAATCTTCGCGCGGCGCTTGACGGGGCTTTGAAAGTCGGCAAAGGCGCGCTCATCATCATTGAAAATGAGAATATGCTTTCACTTATGGACGGCGGTTTCAGGATAAATACAAAATTCACGCCCCAAAAGCTTATAGAACTGACAAAGATGGACGGCGCGATAATCCTCGGAAAGGATTTGAGAAAGATAAATTACGCAAACGTCCTTCTCACGCCGAGCAGCAAGATTTCCACCAATGAAACCGGAACTCGGCACAAGGCCGCGGAGAGAACCGCGAAGCAGGCGGGGACGCTGGCGATAGCAATCTCTGAAAGAAAAAACGAAATAACGCTGTACTACAAGAAAATCAGATATCCGATAATAAATACGGATGAACTTTTGAGAAAGGCGAACGAGCATCTGCAGATGCTTGAAAAGCAGAGAGAGCTTTTTGACATCAACTCTGAAAAACTCACCAAGACTGACTTGAAAAATTACTTCAATTTAAGCCAGGCAATCCAGGTGATTCAAAAAGGAAAAATCGTGCAAAAAATAGCTTCCGACCTTAAAAGATATTCCGTCGAATTGGGAAGGGAAGGCACTTTGCTGAGAATAAGGTTAAAAGAGATAGCGCTTGGCGTCGAGAAAGAAACGGATCTGACAATCAAAGACTATGCAAAGCTGGATTTGAACCAGACGAAACTTGTGCTCAACGCCCTGACCTATGATGAGATCCTGGATGAAAACATAATTTGCCAAATCCTCGGCTATGAAAATCCAAATTCCAACGACACAATTCCGGGATGGCACATTCTTATGAAAACTTCGCTTTCTGAAGATGAAATAGAAAACGTGATAAAAAAAGCGGGAAACTGGAAGAATATAGCCGGCGCAGACGAACTGTTTTTTGCGGATGTTATAGGGGAAGAAAAATCAAAGGCGCTAAAAGACGATCTCAAAAGAATGAAAGCCAGCTTTAATGTCTAGTTTCCCCGGGCATCCATCTCAAGAACAAGCTTGCCGTCGGATATTTTGTAGTCAAGAATTGGAAAATTCATCGGGATCGTCTTTTTGTAAGCTTTCTTGTCAGACACCGCCTTTAACTCCATGCTGTTTTCAAGGTGAACTATCGATACGTCCTTCGCGGTCTTGACTCCCGGCAATTCAACTTCATAAAAAACCTTATTGGAGATTCTTCTCAACATTGTCCGGGGTTCAGCTTTCGGAAGCTTGGAATATTTCTTAAGTTTCTCTGAATTAAAATTGTTGAAGAAAAACCTTTTCATCTCCTCCTGTTTTTTTCCGTTCCCTTCGTTCTTTGCGGGGCCCATATTCATGGAAGGCATATTGCCGAAGGTGGAAATGCTTATGTTGATTCCGCCCCGGGGATCTTCCGGAAGCGCGCCTTTTTTGTTTGATTCCCTCATCTGTTTTTCAAGATTCCTAAGAAGCGAATTGAATATCATATTGAATCCGCTAAAGCCGTTTCCTGAAGAAGGGTTTTGATTTCCAAGTCCCGGCTCAAAGTCGTTCTTTCCCAACATTCCCCAATCCGCATTTCTCTTTTCAAGAGCGTTTCCGCAATAAGGGCAAAAATCAAACGCGCTCCGCAAATTTCTTCCGCACTTTCCGCAAATTTTCCTGTTGAACATTCCAAAAAAAGGGTCCCGCAATTTAAAAAACCTTTTGTTGTTATTTCCGAAGGTATTTCTTCATATGGATTATCTCATGAATTTCTCCCATGAACGTAGGCCTGAATTCCCGGAATATGAGGTTTCCTACGCCTCTGCTTTTCACTTTAACTTTGCGGACTTCTTTGATAAGAGGAAGGAGAAAACCTGCAGCGGCCATTCTCAAAATTCCCGAAATTATAAATATGAGAAGAATCGGCTGAATAAAGTCCACGTTAACAAATTTTATCAACAAAGCGCCGACTCCCGCGCCCGCAAAAACGCCTATCCCGTTAAGCATCGTGTAATAAGAAACGGCCAAGCCTCTTTTCTCGGAATGGACATTATCGTAAATAAAATTGCTCGAGGCAAGATTGAATCCCGCCCAGGAGATTCCGGCAAGCAAAGTCGGGACAAAAAGCAGATACCATGGCGATTTGGAAAAAACCCAGAGTATCGGAACAAAAGGAATCAGTCCCGCGCAGATATAGAGAACCTTGTAATTCCCGAACTTGTCTGCCACCTTTCCCCAAAGTTCCATTACCAAAAGAGAAAAAACCGTGCTTCCGAGAGTGATTATCATGTAAAGGGTATAATTGAAATTCAGGTATCTTAACATGTAAACCGCAAACAGCGGCGAAGCCACCGCAACCGCCATGCTGAACACCGAAGAGAAAACGGAAAACTTCCAGAGATTAGTCCCCTTCGCTTTTATCAGAAAATTGAAGAAAGAAAAATAGTCGCCTTCTTTCAGTTCAAGCTTCGGTTCATATTGCTTCCGGTAAAATTTCCATGAAATGGCCCTTGATATCAAAGCAAAGACAAACAGCAGGGAAAATCCAATCATCGCCAAATCGATTTTTTTGAAATAATCCAAGAAGAACGACGACCCGATCGCCAAGACTACTGAAACAAAACCTGTCAAAAGATTCCGCTTGGAGAACCATCTTCCCCTGTACTTTTCGTTTACAATATCTCCGGTCCAGGAGAACCATGCCGGATTTGCGAGGTTGTAAAAAATCACATAATAAGAAAAGAAAAACAAAAACGCCCACGGCAGGAAGTTCGTTATAATCCCTTGCCAATACAAAACGGCTATCGCAATCAACGGAAACCAAACTGCGGATTCTACTATTATGGATCTCAAAAGAATTTTTTTCCTCGGATATTTTTCTATTAGTCTCGAGCCGAACATCTGGCTCAAAGGCCCGAGCAGGCCTGCGATCGAAGAAAGCATCGCAACGAGCGAGTTGCTTGCATTGATGGCAATAGCAAAAGGAGAAAGATAATAATCGCCAAAAGATATTTTTGCTGATGTGAAAATCCCCGCCTTTATGCTGTTCTCTCTGGATTTGTATTTCAATTCTTTCACTCTCGGAGAATCTTTTTGCACCACGCCCGGAGCTTTTTTGAGCTTCTCGGAAACCGTCTCTGTCTGTTTAGCTTTCTCTGCCATTTCACACCTCTTTTGCAAACTTAAACAAAAAGTAAAATTTCGTTTTTATAATTTGTTAAAATTCATGATTTCAAGAAGAAGCAGATATTTCATTTTATAATCGCATTTTTTATCTATAGCCAGTTCATACGATTTTTTGTATATTTTTGCCAACTGATCGAGAGATATCAGATTAAACACGAAACCTTTGAAATTGATTTCCTTGGAGATTATATCCAAATCGCCATGCCAGTATTCTTTTGAATCAAAACTTATTCTGAAATCTCCGCAATAAACCTTGATGCTATGGTCTTTCTCAGAATAGGCGTATGCAAAATTACTCCTCTTTAACAGAAATAAAATTTTACCGAAGAATTTTTCCTCTATAATAAAATCTATATCTCGTATTAAAATATCTTTGCCTGTGTGGATTGCACAGGCCAAGCTCCCGTACAAAACGGGTTCAATATTCTCATTATCAAACAGATTGATTAAATCCGAATAAAATTTCAAGAGACCTGCCAGAAATTCTTCCGCCATTTCAAAATAGCCTTGCCAGGATTCGAACCTGGGTCACGAGCTCGCTCCGCGAAACTTAACTGTTCCACACCAGAGGCTCGCATACTTGACCACTGTACTACAAGGCTTTACATCTTCCAATCATTAAACTGAAAGCCAAAAAAATTAGAAGTTAGGGGTATAAAAAA
>CAYREP010000036.1:0-6056 GCA_964423375.1 Candidatus Woesearchaeota archaeon
GCTGTTGAATGTCCTTGATTGCGTATGCATCATGACTCATGCTATTGTCCAAAAAGAAGAGACCCGAAGGCTTCGCGAAATAGTGGAAATGATTGACGTATCTCCCGACGGCGTGGCTTATACAAATACTCCCTTCGTGTGGAGCCCGAGCGAAGACACGTTTTATTTCAAGAGGACCAGCAAGGTCTTCGAAAAGATAGCTTCAAGATACGGGTTGAGCATGCAGGAACTCGAAACAGAATTTCGGAGAAGAACCCAATTGATCTACGAGCTTTACAAACAAAAGATTTCCGGATTTAAGAGATTCCAGCAAGTAGTAAATGAATATTACAAACGGCCCACCGAAGTGTTGAAAGAGTTCGGCATAAGAGCTTAGCAAAATGTTTAATAAAGAGGTTGGTTTTTTCCAGTAATGGCAAAAAGAGTTGCAAGTGTCCATGAGGATCTAGAAGAGGACATAAATCTCCTGAAACAACTCACGGATGCGCTTGAAGAAGCCGAACAAAAGCTGGAAGAATTCTATCAAAAAAAAGATGCCGAAGGCCTGAACAAGACAAAAAAATTCATGCTTGAAGTAAATGAGAAAATCTCTGAGATGTGCAAATGATGCAACAAAAGAATGACTTGTTCCTTGAGATAAAAAAAGTGATTTCAAAAGAGAGAAAGATCATAAGCGAGATGGAGTCGTTTCTCAGAAATTTTGGAGAAACCGGGAATGAAATCAGCGTAAGATCACAAATCAATTACCTCAAATTTTACATGAACCACGAAACGGAAAAGCTTCCGTTGTTAATGAAAAAAGTTTTTTTGAAAAAAGTCTTGCCGAAAAGCGAGCCGGCAAAGATTGCAGATAAAAAAATTGCCACGCCCAAAAAGAAAAAAAGCCTTAGGGAAAGGATAGAAGAAAAGAAACATCTTCGGGAACTGGACATTTCAGACCTTGAAAAATCCATAATGCGGAGAATCGGCAAAAGGAAAGAAAAGAAAGTCAAAGGAAAAACAAAAAAGCCAAACATCTATGCCGGGATTTCGAGCAGGCTCTTTTCAGACGTTTCCAGGGCATTAGTGTCAGGCAAAAGTTTCGGCGGAATGATAAAAGACTTGCTTAGGACCAACATGCAACTCATCCCGACGGTATATATCTCAATGATACTTTTTTCAACGTTAATCTCAATAGGGGTTGCCGTTCTGATTTTTCTTCTTGTTTTCTTTTTCAACATAAGCCCTAGCCCCCCTTTCCTTACTTTTGCTACCGGTCTCGCTTCAAGATTCCTCGAAACATTTTGGATATTGTTTATCATACCAATCGGAACATTTCTGTTTGCCTACCTATACCCGACATTCGAGAAAAAATCTCTTGAAGCAGGCATAGATCAGGAATTGCCTTTTGCAACAATCAACATGTCTGCCATTGCCGGTTCAAGAATAGAACCCACAAATATTTTTGGAATAATCATAGCCACCGGACAATATCCAAATTTAAAGACGCAATTCACCAAAGTTCTTAATGAAATAAACGTCTACGGTCACGACCTCGTTACCGCATTAAGGAGCGCGGCTTTCAGCTCTCCCAGCAAAAAGCTTTCAGACCTTTACAACGGTCTCGCCACAAATATAACTTCAGGAGGAGATCTTGCGGAGTTCTTTGAAAAAAGATCGCAAACATTATTGCTTGATTATCGGCTGCAAAGAGAAAGGTCAACCAGAAGCGCGGAGACATTCATTGACATTTACATAAGCGTAGTCATAGCCGCGCCAATGATACTCATGCTTTTGCTTGTCATGATACAAATCAGCGGGCTGGGGATATCTTTAAGCCCAACAATGATTTCCTTAGCCATGATCACGGGAGTGGCTGTGATAAATTTTGCATTCCTTATGTTCTTAAGATTGAGGCAACCCGGACAATAATGAAAAATAAATTGCGACAAAGACGAAAATGAAACTGAGCAAACTTCACATATTTGGAATGATTTCGGGAGGAATACTCATAGCGATTTCTCTATTTTTAATGAACACCCAGTTTTTCTTTTTTATTATAGGAATCGGGGTTATCTTCATAGCATTTCCTTTTGTGCTTACCATCATCCAACAGGGAAGAATAGAGAATGAAAAAGAAGAAATGTTCCTTGAATTCGCAAGAGATCTTGTTGAAAGCGTAAAGAGCGGAACGCCAATCAACAAAAGCATAGTCAATTCCAAGGATAAGCCCTACGGCGCGCTTACAATCCATATCCAAAAACTGGCGAATCAGATTTCATTAGGAATTCCCCTAAAGTACGCGCTGAAAACTTTTTCGGAGGATATACACAACGCGACCGTCTCGAGAGCTTTGACTCTTATAGGGCAGGCGGAAAGGGCAGGCGGAGACATTGGAAGAATTTTGGAAGCTGTTGCCTCGGCGGTCACAATGTCCGATAAGTTAAACAAAGAAAGAAAATCTTCCGCTTCGACATTGGTTGTACAGGGGTATGTAATCTTTTTCATCTTCCTTGTAATTGTTCTTGTCATGCAATTCAAAATTCTGCCCCTGCTTTCTAATTTTACATCTTCAGGTTTGGGAGGGATTGGCAGTTTGATCGGAGGCGGAAGCATAACCCCGGCAGCCAGCACAGCCACAGGATCCGGAAGCGCGATAAACGCCAGCGAACTTTCAAACTCGTTCCTGTTCCTGCTTCTTGCGCAGGGATTCTTCAGCGGACTCACTATCGGAAAACTCTCCGAAGGCAATGTAAAATCAGGGGTAAAGCATTCTTTCGCGATGATGATCTTTGCTTTTGTGGTCTCGACGGGAGCAAATATTCTTTTTGGATAGTTTTTTAATCCATTTTGAGTTTATATGAAGATGAAAAACAAAAGGGGATCACATATAGATGCAATAATATCTTTCATGGTTTTCATAGGGATAATAATTTTTCTTTATGCAGTTATCCAACCAAAAGTTGCGTCGCAACAGGATAAGATGGAAATGTTGGGTTATGCTGAAGCTCAAATCGCGGAGAACGTTTCTGCAAATCTCACGACAGTCCCCATTGGAATAAAAGCTTCAGGGAACTGCTTTGAATTCACAGGATTCTCCACCGTCACGGGAATAATTTCTCCCCATGCAATAATCGGAGACGGCGGCGCAACATATTCCCTCGGCAGTTCATCCGGAGACATTTATGTGTCTTCCGTTGGCAATCTTCCTTCTTTCCTAATATTATCGGATTCTCCAATTTTTTCAGAAACCGGATCTTTTCAGGGAGAAACATGCAAAGCGCTTACTTACGGAGCTTCTGAAAACGGTTATACTGTCGGAGAGGTAAGGACCGACCGTTACATTTTTTCTTCCGAGATAAGCAAGGTAATTTCAGATTATTCTTCAAATTATGACAAAGTTAAACAGCAACTTTCAATACCTGCCGGAACAGATTTTGGATTCAGTTTCACTTATCAAAACCAGACCAACATAGGAACCGACGATTATCCTCCCAGCCAAAACGTTTACGTTGAAAACTTTCCTGTGCGTTATATTGATGAATCGGGAAACATCAAGGCAGGAAATCTCGTGATAAGAATTTGGTGAGAGAATCTTTATGGTTCACTGCGGTTTCGACAACAGGATGAAAAATAAAAAAGGATGGATTCGGGTCGTGGAAGCATTTTTGGCCGCGATGGTCATACTAGTGGTGCTCATACTCGTGATAAACCAACAAAGTTCCGGCCAGCAAAACAGTTCTTCGGCAGTGGCGTTCAATGCAGAAATTTCCATACTGCAAAACATAGAACTGAATGCCACCCTCAGGGAAGATATCATAAGCATCAGCGATTCAGGGCTTCCGGTAAATTCGGAGGATGCCGCTTTTCCCACGTCCGTAAAGAATGCCATTTCTTCACTAACTTCAAAGAGTTATTCTTACCTGTCCTGCAGCGCGCAAATATGCGCGACGGATTCTGAATGCGGTTATTGGAAAAATGTAAAGAGCGAAATCTATTCGCAAAGCGTTCTTATAACCTCCACACTGACGAGTTATAATCCTAGAAAATTAAGTTTGTTTTGCACTACAATCCTATAGTTAGCCGTCTCTGGAATGCCCTGAAGATTCCTGCCAATTTATTATCGGAACAAGGTGTTTTAGAATTTTAACAGAGCGCTTTTGCTTTTTCATGACTTCAAAAATATTTTTGTAAGCTTCGGGAGCTTCTTCAACCACAAAGTTTGTTTTTATTCCCTTCATTTCCTGCTTAAGCTTTTCCAAAGTTATTTCTTTCTTTGCCTGCGTTCGCGACATCGCCCTCCCTGCACCATGGGAAGAAGAATTAAGAAACTTTGGATTGCCTTTTCCGCGAACAAGAAAAGATCCGTCGCGCATATTTCCGGGGATTAGTCCACGCTCGCAGAGTTTTGCCGGAGTGGCTCCTTTTCGGTGGATAAAATTTCCGTGTTCAAGCAAGGCATGATTGTGGGTTTTGTTTACCCAAAGTTTTGAATGCACATCTTCTCCCAGAATTTCTTTTAACATTTTGACAATTCTTCTGCTGATTTCAAGCCGATTCAGCAAAGCGTATTCAAGGCCAAAATCCAAAACATGGAGATATTCCTTGCCGGTCTCAGAATCTGCCTTGAGGGGAAAAGTTTTTTCAAAATCTTTTTCATTGCCGGAGGTCTTTACCATATATTTTTTTGCAACTTTATGCCCCAGACCGCGGGAACCGCAATGCACGACAAGCCAGACAAAATCTTTTCCTCTCTGATTCTCTTCTTTGTTGAGGGAAATAAAATGATTTCCCGCTCCAAGGGTTCCAAGGTCGCGAAAGCCCACAGATTTTATAAACTGGTAGATTGATTTGTCGTGTTCATTGGACCTGAGTTTCTCTAAGATTTCCTGAAACTTTTTTCTGCTTTCTTCCGAAATTTCGCCATTTTTATTTGTTTTTCCAAGGCCCATAGGGACCGCGCTTTTAACAGCATCATAAATTTTGTCCTTGTTGGAGTTTATTTTCTCAAGGATATTTTTTCCGGTTATTTTTACCGCAATCATTCCGCATCCGATGTCGTAACCAACCCATGCCGGGACCACATAATCTTTGGTGACCAAAACCGAACCGATTGGGGCGACATAACCTCGGTGGGCGTCAGGCATCAAGGCAGCGGAAAGTACAAAATCTTGCGAGTAACATTCCCTAAATTGATTTTTGCTTTCATCGTCGAGATTTAAGGAGTGATCATAGATTTTTTTCCGGCTTGCCATGAGAAAAGACAAGTGCGGGAAATTTATAAAGTTAACAGGCCCGCAAGTATGTGTGGTGCCTAATTATGATAATAAGTATGTTACTATGTGTTAGGGATTACAATTCATAAGATTTATAAAGTTTGGATGCCTTGAAAAAGTATCAAATGGGATGGAAACATGGCCCAAAATAACTACAATTTAACCGAACAGGAAAATGAAAGCAAGTCCCGAAAATCCGGGCTAATGAGAAAACTGATGGCCGGAGCTACATTGGTTGCGACCCTGACATTCGGAGGTCTGGCGGGCTGCTCGAAATTGAATCCGTTAAGCATGCCGACTGAAACTCCGAATAGCCCTCCAAAAATCGAAAAAATGGTTGTGATTCCGCCTTCAGGATACGCTCCGTTTAAAGCCATCCAAACCGCGGATGTAATAGATCCTGACGGAGACCCTATAACTTATAACAATGAAATTATAGACAAAGCTTCAGGAAAAGTCGTTGACAGTGTAAGTTCGGCAGGTTCAAATTACTACTTTGACAAGCCAGGAGATTATGAATGGGTGCTCACTGCAAGAGATCCTAGCGGGAAAACTGACAAGAAGACAATAGAGGTTACCGTTCTTCAGGATCCTGCAGCGCCAAGCCTCGACTTCAGCAAAGCAGGAAAAGATATTGGTGAAAACAGTTCTGTGGAAATTGATTTGCCCGGCGACAGCGACATAGAATACACCGGCGCATCGGTGGCATCAGGGGACGTGACCCTAGACAAGAGCGGGCTTGAAAATAAAATCATTAAACTCGGACTCGGCGACATAAACAAAAACGGAATCTACAAGCTA
>CAYREP010000037.1:0-5896 GCA_964423375.1 Candidatus Woesearchaeota archaeon
CGATGAAAAAGTCTTTGCTTTGAACAAGCGATGCAGTGTAAAATTTATCAGTGTTAAGCCAAACCAGGAACTAAGTTTGCAAAGCCACAAGCATAGGCAGGAAAATTGGTTCTTTATAGACAAAGGCAGGGTTGTAGTCGGAAACAGGAAATTCGCAGTAAAACCCGGTGACTATATCCACATAAAAAAAAGGCAAAAACACAGGGTCATTTCAGGAAAAGAAAAGACGAGATTCATAGAAATTTCATTCGGCAAATTTGACGAAAAAGACGAAGTCCGCTACGAAGACAAATACGGCAGGAAATAAGTTTCTGTTAATTTTATAAAATCCAATAAGTTCTAGAAAATATGTTTAAATCACTTCGCGATAGGCTGAAAAACTGGACTGAAAAAATTTCAAAGTCTAAAAAAGAAGAAGAGCAAGAAGAGGCCAAAGAGCAGGAAGAAGAGAAAAAATCAAAGGAAAAGAGCCTTACAAAAGAAGAGAAAAAATCAGAAAGAGCAGCTGACAAGAAAGAAAAAGAAGAAAAGAAGAAACAGGAAAAACTCGAGGAAAAAACTGCAAAAGAGGCAAAGAAAAGCCAAACTTCAAAAGAAATTCCTGTACCTATGAAGTTCAATGTGGGAACAGAGAGTTATCAGCCTGACCTTGAAAAGCTCAAAGAAATAAAAAAAGAAGAAGCAAATGTCAGCAAGGAACTTGAAAAATCAAACTCTGGTGATGAGAAAGTCCTTCTTGAAAAGACCGGCCAAGAATTAAAAGCAAAAGCTGAAAAGCTTGAGCAAGAAACCCAAGAAAAACCCCAAGAGAAAAAATCATTCTTCCAAAAATTTGCTCCAAACAAAATAAAAATCTCCGAAAAAGATTTTTCTGAATACCGCGAAGATTTGGAAATGCTCTTGCTTGAAAACAATGTTGCTTTTGAAGTTGCAGATGAGATAATAAAAAAACTCAGAGAAAAAATAGTGGGCAAAGAAGTTCTGAAAAAAGAGCTTGAATCCGAAATCCGCGACTCCTTAAGAGAGATTATTTCTGAAATCCTCATCGAGCCATTTGACCTTGTAAAAAAGATTCTTAGCAAGCAGGACAGAAGCAGCGATCCTTTTGTAATTTTGTTTTTCGGCATAAACGGCAGCGGAAAAACGACAAGCATCGCAAAAATCTCTGAATTCCTGAAAAAGAAAAAACTTTCAAGTGTGCTTGCAGCTGCAGACACTTTCCGGGCTGCCTCGATTGAACAGCTGAAAGAACACGGCTCGAAACTCGGCGTAAAGGTCATCGCTCACGATTACGGTTCCGATCCGGCGTCAGTTGGCTTTGATGCAATTCAATACGCGAAGAAAAACCGCATAGATGTCGTTCTCATAGACACGGCCGGAAGAATGCACACCGAATCCAATCTTATTCGAGAAATGGAAAAAATCTCAAAAGTCTGCAAACCGGATCTGAAGATTTTCATCGGCGAATCAATAACCGGCAACGATGCCACAGAACAAGCGAGAACATTCAATCAAAACATCGGAGTCGATGGAATTGTGCTAAGCAAGTCAGACATCGATGAAAAAGGCGGCACAGCGCTAAGCGTCGGCTTCATAACAGGAAAACCGATAATCTTCCTCGGCACCGGCCAAAATTACAAGGACATTGAATATTTCGATAAAAATAAATTCTTGGATAAGTTGGGTTTGGAATAAATTTATAAAATCTAAAGCTAAGAATTAGTATGGTGTATATCCCTTACAAAAAAGTAAATTATAAAAATTATTCTCAGACGCATAACACGGCATTAAAAGGTTACGATCAGACCAGAAATCCAGAACTCTTTAATCAAATCGAGAAAACCTCAGCAGAATTAGCAAGAACTTATGGTTCCGAATTAGAAATCTCTGAAAACTCTATTCGCGATTCTACAGAGATTGAGGCAGCTAAATATCCTAAATCAAAAATGTCCTCTAAGAGAATTGTTGATCGGGCAACATTTATAGATACCCTCCATAAACAAGCGAGACGGGAAGGTATTGAGGATTATCTGCCTTCTACACATGTGATGGATTTCGGTATGGGCTACGTAGAAATTCCAAACTTGGGAAGAATGGATAAGGCTGCATTCACTAGAATAATAAATTATGCTCGAAGAAAAGGAGCGCGAGTAGATAAGAGGAAGAGAGGGGGGCTTGAAAATCTTACAACTAACCCAGTCTTCCCAATCATCACAATCGCCGGCATCGTTTCAGGCTTATTTTTTTTATCATTTAACTTAACCGGCACAGGCAACGTCATCGGCGGAGGCATCGGATCCGTTTCGGGCACAACACTTCTCGGCACGGGACTTCTTGCAATCGGCTTGGTCGGAAGTCTTCTCTGGATAAATAAACATTAAAACTTTTTCCGATTTGAATCTTCCAAAAACTCGGAATAATTTCCCCTGAAACTCGATATTTTTCCATTCTTCAGCTGAAGTATTCTTGTGGCAACTTTATCGATAAAATATCTGTCGTGCGAAACGAAAACAATCGTGCCTTCAAACTTTGCCAAAGCATTTTCCAGAGATTCAACTAAGTAAATGTCCAGATTGTTCGTCGGTTCGTCCAGCACCAAAACATTATTTTTCTCTGAAGCAATTCTCAAAATGTTCAGCCTTCCCTTCTCGCCGCCTGAAAGCTGTTTTATCTTTTTCTGAAAACTTTCTTTTTCAAAGCCATATTCCAGAAGCATCGGCGTCAGTTGCTCAGGAGCTTTCTTGATTTCTTCTTCAAAAAATTCCATGACTGTCTGTTCCTGATTAACGCCTTTAAGTTCCTGGTCAAAATAACCGATGTTAACATCTTTCCTTCGATAAACGCTTCCTTCGGAAGGTTCAAGTTTCCCAATCAACATTTTAAGCAAGGTCGTCTTCCCCAAACCGTTCTCCCCGATAATGCAAACTCTTTCTCCAAAATCAATTTCCTGATTGACATTCCTGAACAGCAACTTGTCAAATCTCTTGCCGACATCTTCCAGTCTGAAAATAGTGCAGTTGTGAAGGCTCTTGCTGTTGAAATCAACGTGGATATCTTTTATAAAATCAAACGGATTGACTGCCTCAAGTTTTTCTGCATCGCGTTCAAGTCTCTTGGCAAGCGTAGGATTCCAAAGATTTGAAGCCAAAACTCTTCGCTGTTTGGCAGATTCCAAAAGCCGTTTCTTCTCTTTCATCGTGTCGGCATACTTTTTCGCAAGCTCGTCGAGATATTTTTTCTTCCTTTCAAGATATTCTTCAAAACCATAAGGCCATTCCTTGATTTGTTTATTTTCCAAATCCCATACTTTTACAATTGTCTTATTCAGAAAATATCTGTCGTGGGAAATGATTATCAAGTTCTCTAAATTTGAATTTATGTAATTTTCAAGCCATTCCCGCGTGGCCAGGTCAAGATTGTTCGTCGGCTCGTCCAACAAATAAACATCAGCTTTCTTCGCCAGGCATTCTGCAATCCTAAGTTTCGTTTTCTGGCCTCCGCTCAACATCTTGATTTTCTTGTTCAAAGAATTTTTATTGATCTTAAGCTCTTTCAAAACATTGCGCATGCCTTCCTCTTCAACTGAAAGCGAAGTATCTGTCAGAAGAAGATTATATTCATCCATAAGAGAATTGAATTTTTCCAAGTCAGTGTAATTTTCAGGCTTCCCAATCTGGCCCTCTAAAAACTTTCTTCTTTTCTCCAACTTATCTTTTTTATCTGCAAGATATTCTTCAAAAGTCTTGTCCAAATCCAGAAAGTTCTGCTCTTGTTCCATCAGGCTTATCTTTATTCCTTCTGCAAGGATCCTCCCGCTAAAATTTTCATTCCCCGTAAGACATTCAAAGAACGTTGTTTTTCCGGCGCCATTCTTTCCGACTAGCGCTATCTTGTCTTTTGAATGCAGAACCAGATTAACATGTTCAAACAAATTTTCTCTTTCAAAGCCTTTGGATAAATCTTGGATAGAAATCATAGTTTCGCTAGAAGAATTTAATTTTGCATACTTCTCCCCTATGAACGGAGAATTCATGCTGAGATAGCTTGACAAGCACAGCTAAGTTCAGAAATTCTTGCTGCTAATTTTTTGCTTGCCATGTCAAGAACTAGGTTTAACGTTTTAAAAAACTGTCGGTTAATCCCAAACTTTATTAATTTTAATTTCAAAGATATAAAATGAAAAAAGAAGTCAATTGCATATTCTGCGATTTCATCTCTGGCAATAGGAAAGATAATATCAATGGTCTTCCGTTCAGGCCGTTAAAAGAAACAAAACATTCAATCTCTTTTCTTGCAATTAACATCCCCAAAAAAACAAAGATTAACGTTCTTGTTATCCCAAAAGAACATTTCCGATTTGTCGAAGACGTACCTAAGAATATAATCACAGACTTGATGAATCATTCGCAGATTATTATAAAATCTCTCAGGAAAAAATTTCCGGGAGTTAACATACTCTTAAACGATGGAAAAGTCGCGCACCAAGCAGTTCCTCACGTCCATTTTCATATTTATCCAAGAAAAAAAGGCGATGGATTCTACAAGGGACTTGAAAAAGGATTTATTAGTAATGGGAATATAAAAGAATTCGAGAAAACTTACAAAGAAGTTTCAAAACTACTGAAGAAATAAAATGAAAACGAGAATAAAAAAAGAGATAGAACGCTTCGAAGATTTTGAAATACACCACAAGATACTGCTTTTCATAAGCGTTATGTGTCTGACAATAATTTTGATCCGGATAGGTGTTCAAATATACAATCCGAATCCTATATTATTCGGTTTCGAGTTTCATCATTTCGATTATGGAATTTTGCTGCTGTTCATAACAACCCTCCTACTGCTTTTCGGAAAGAGGCGCGAACTTTTTTATCTGATTTTGGCGGCAATTTCTTTCGGCATGATTCTCGATGATTTTTTCTTCATAAGGACCAGCCTTTACAAGATAGGAAATCAAACATTGATTTACAATTCTACGCTTCCTGCAACAATAATCCTTGCAATGGCAATAATTTTCGCCATTCTTACGATTAACCATTTCATAAAAAAGAACCAAAAGAGAAAAAGAAGGAAATAGCTTCTGAACTCCAAATACCCAAAACTTAAAAATCTTCATTCTCCTTGAATTTCTATGTTAGAACATCTTGGCGAAGCGATAAGAAAAGCGACAACGAAAATAAGCAACGCGATTTTCCTGGACAAGGACCTCGTTGATTCAATAGTCAGGGAACTGCAGCGGGCTTTGATAGAAGCAGATGTGAATATTCTTCTTGTAAGGCAAATCAGTGAAAAAATAAGAAAAATAGCTTTTGACGAAAAAATCAAGGGCATTGAAAAAAAAGAGCAACTGATAAAATCACTGCATGATGAACTTCTTAACCTGCTTGGCGAAAAGAAAAATCTGGAACTGAAAAAAGGCCAAAACAGAATCATGCTCGTCGGGCTTTACGCTTCCGGAAAAACGACTACAATTGCAAAGCTCGGGAACTGGTTTGCAAAGCGCGGAAAACATGTCGCCCTAGTGGGTCTTGATGTCCACAGGCCGGCGGCAAAAGAACAACTCATGCAACTGGGAAAACAAAATAACATTCAGGTTTTCACAGACCTCAAAGAAACAAATGCAGTTAAAATCTGGAAAAAACATGAAAAAGAATTAAGCAAATTTGACCTTGTTCTCGTCGATACCGCAGGCCGCCACGATTTGGACAAAGAACTTGTTTCAGAGATTAAAGACCTGAACAAGAAAGTAAAACCAACAGAAACAATTCTCATCCTGACTGCAGACATCGGCCAGGCCGCAAAAAAGCAGGTCGAGTATTTCAAATCTGCTGTAGACATTTCCGGAGTCATCATAACCCGAATGGATTCTACAGCGAAAGGCGGCGGAGCGCTGACA
>CAYREP010000038.1:0-5542 GCA_964423375.1 Candidatus Woesearchaeota archaeon
TACCCACTTCGGAAGTGGTACAAGTGGAAAGCAGTTGTACAGCAATTCCAAGTTGAATGAGTTCATGGATGGTTATGGAACTCTTGTTACAAGAGATACCTCGACATCCGCACAGCCAGTTGCAACTATTTCCTACCCTACAAGTCAGGTTTATTCTAACTTGTATTTGGGAGCAACAGGAACAGTTTCAAGCGGTTCAGGAACAGGCGCTATGCTTGTTAAGGACTCTGAAGTTTCCTCGGTTAACACCAAGAACCTTATCGTTGTTGGTGGAAGCTGTATCAATTCAGCAGCAGCTGCATTGGTCGGAGGAAGCTATTGCACAGACGCGTGGACATCTGCTACAGGAGTAGGATCCGGACAGTTCTTAATCCAGAGTTACGGAAGTAGCTCATTGACAAGCGGAGTTGCTTTGCTTGTTGCGGGTTATAGCGTCACGGACACTGTTAACGCAGTATCCTACTTGATGAACCAGAAGCCAGACGTTGCTGCAGGAAAGAAGTGGATTGGAACTAGCTCTACTAGTGCCCAGCTTCAGACAACTTCAGCCTAAACACTGAATTTTTATTTTTTCTTTTTCTTTCTTTTTTTTTAACCGATGGCGATAGCCGTCGAATAATTAGTTTCAATGTTAAACAGGGATTTCAAGACCAATAAAATTATAAACAAATTTACTCAGTTATTTAGATGAGGAAAATCGTTTCAAAGAACCGGGAGGAAAAAAAGAGACGCAGAAACCAATTGACTATCGGAGGAATTCTTATTGGAGTCATGATTCTAAGCACGTTAGGATACGCCCTGCAAAGCAATTTTTCTTCAGGAAGCTCAAGCAACGCAGCGAATTCCACTTCGATAACATACAATGGTTTCCTGTTTGCATATAACAACGGTTACTGGGTAACCAGTTCAGGAGGCAGGACTTTTGTATTCAGGTATAACCCGCAGAATATCCCGCCTGCAGATTTGAGCAACATAACCTTGAAATCTCAGACTATCGAAGGAAAACCCTTGTATATTTATTCGTCGGACGTTTTCGCAACCAATGAAATCCGGGCAAATCTCAAGGGAATTGCCGGCAGTATAGAGAGCAGCAACTCTTCCGATTATAACTGCAGCCGGAACTCAATTGTAATAGAAAACGGAGCTCAGGAAGTGCGGCAAAGCGGAAACTGCGTCTTCATATCGGGGCAAGGAGAAAACTTAATAAGCCTTGCAGACAATGTTTTATTTAAAATACTGGGAATAATAAACTAAAATGGCCGAGCGAAAATCAAAAGCTAAAGACAAAAAAGAAGCGCCGAAAACAAAAGAAAGTTCCGGCAGAAAAGAGAGCAAAAAAGAAATAATTGAAGACGTGAAAAAGATAGAGGAAAATATAGAAGCTGAAGAAAAATCAGAAGAGAAACATGAAAAGCCTTCTAAAGAACAGCTAAAGAGCGAAAATAAAATGATGGCTATTTTTATCGGCGTCCTTTTGCTGATTTCCGCGGTTTTGATTATCTACTTCCTTGTGTCCAACAACGCGAAGACCTTCACTTACGACAACGTTCCTTATAACATAATTCAACAAGGGAAAATCACTTTTTATCACACGACGCTGCCCATAATCTATAACGGAACGCATACCTATTACAACCTTTACCTTAGAAACAATCCAAGAGACCTTGCCAAGGAGGTTCCGTTCAACGGAAACCTGTACATAAAAAAGAACATGGCTATAAATTACAGCGCCGACATAACGTGCGACGGAGACGGAACAATCGCAATCGCGAATTTCCTGAATCTCTACGGAGTCATCGGGACGAAAGTAGTCCGCGATCCAAATGCAACATGCGACCCGCAGCAGAGGTATGTCTATGTTAACATAAAAGTCGCGAATGAGACAAGCATACAGGAAACTGCGCCTGCATGTTATACTATAAATGTCGCCAATTGCCAGATATTGCAGGCGACAGAAAGGTACATGACTGAGACACTTTCGGCAGTCCATAAATACCTTAATTCTTCCGCTTAGATTTCCTTAAGAACAAGATGTAAGAAGCGATTATTATTATGCAGATAACGATAATTATTGCAGTCAACCATGCCGGATTTTGGGAAAGCCATGCGCTGTTCCGGTCTGCAAGCCAGCCGGTGTAAATCAATACCAGACTCCAGATTCCGGCGCCAAGTCCCGTAAAAAGCAAGAACCGTGACATTTTCATTTTCGAGAATCCGGCAGGCAAAGAGATCAGCTGCCGAACAACCGGAAGAAGCCTGCCAACAAAAGTCGTGATATGGCCGTGCCTCTCAAAATAATTGTCCGTCTTGTCAAGTTCATTGCGGCTTATGAAAAAGATTTTTCCGTATCTTGAAACGAGTTTTTCGACGCCTTTCCTGCCAAGATGAAAAGCCAGATAATAATTAATTAAAGCCCCCGCCCAGCTTCCGGCCAGCGCGAGCAAAAACACCGGAAGGAAGCTCATTTTTCCCTGCGAAATCAACGCGCCTGCAGGAATCAGGATTATCTCGCTGGGAAACGGAAAAAAAGAGCTTTCAAGAATCATTCCAGCAAAAATTCCCAAATATCCGAGGCTGTTTATCGCCGAAAGAAGAGGGGGTACAATTGAAGAAAGAAAACTCATCTTTTGGATTTAGCGCATCTAGCCAAAAATTTTATGTCCGAAACTATCGGAAGATTATTTATCCTGAAAATGCTGACTTCTGTAAACCATATCCCTGCAACAAACACTGTGCTCAAGGCATACCAAAATATTTCATGAGTCAGGTTGAACAGAGGACTTGCGTTGAGATATATGGCAACCAATATGACGATCCTGATCACGTTCAGGATAAGAAGAGTCGCGAAGGCCGAGAAAATCATCAATAACCTTTTTCCTATTTTTACCCCCGGAACAGAAAGATTCAGGATAAGCAAAAGGTAATATGCGGATCCCGCGATGCAGGCTTTTATCAACTCGATGGGGATGAGGCCGTTTATCAGAATTATATCTTTGCTTACCAAAGCCGCATTGAAAAACCAACTCAAAATAATATAAGAAGGATAAACCGTTAAAGGCGTGAAAACGGCGTAAAACAGCCAGAGGTTTGGCAGCGCAACGAGAACCAAAAGAAGATATCGGAGGATTATTCCAAAAAATTCTTTATCATGTCTTCGAATCTTCATTCCAATCCTTAGAGGAATCTATTTAAATAGTTTGTTTTTATTGGATAGATGATTAAAAAGAGAGTGTGGTGGGCGTCTCTTGCGACGCTGATTTTGTTTGCGGCAAGCTTGTTTTTCGACAGGCAGATAATCCAGTTTATCGTTTCATTGAGAGATAATTTTTTGAATCATTTATTCTTAAGCGTAAAATTTTTGGATACGGAAATTTTTATTGTGCTGTTTTTGACGTTGATTTTGTTGTGGAGAAAAAACAAACGGGAATGGGTTATCCCGTTGTGGCTGACCGTCCTTGTCACAGGAATTGCGGCGTTCGTTTTAAAATATTCGATACAGAGGCCAAGGCCTTTTGTCCAGAATATCGTAACCCTTCTTCCGGGCTTAATCGACAAAGCAAGCTACCATACTTTTGACTTTTCGTTTCCGTCGTTTGATACGGCATTGGTTTTCTGCGCAGCGCCTCTGATTTGGAGATTTTTCCCAAAGTTCAGATACTTTTGGGTTTCTTTTTCGGTTCTCGTCGGGCTTTCAAGAATCTATTTCGGAGTGCATTTCTTAAGCGATGTTGTTTTCGGAGCAGCAATGGGCATTCTTATCGGAGTCGCAATTATAAATTTTGAAGAAAAAAGAGGCTCATTGAGAAAGATTTATTCCAAAATTATGGGCTCTCTCAAGAATAAATAAAATTATTTTCTTCTTTTCAGGAGAACCAAGGCAAGCGCGACAAGCAAGGCCAGAACCAGAATTCCAAAAATCCAAAGGCCTGCATTTTGACTGTTAATCACTCCGCCGGTTATGCCTGAAAGGCTGAATCTTGGGGTTACTGTCAATGACAAAGGCTGTTGAGTTATAAGATATCCGTTTGAATAGACATCCAACGAAAACTTTTTGTCTCCTCCCGAAGCGTCCTTGTTTACATTCATGTTCAAGGCAATGTTCTGAGACTGGCCGGGAGCCAAAGTTATATTTGAAGGGTTTATGCCGGATAATGATGCCCATGAAGTGTAACCTTCAAGCCCTAAACTGTAACTTACAGTCTTGCTTCCGGTATTCGTGACTGTTGCCTGGATAACAAGAGGTTCTCCGGCTTTTCCGCCAGATTGCAATTGGGCCTGGACCTGCGTCGTTGAAGGAGTCGCGTAAACGCAGTTTCCGCTTACAATCACGTTTGTGCTGAATGTATCCGAAGACATCTTGTTATAATGGCCAAAGTATGTCCCGCTGTTGTCATTGTATCCATAATAAATCGTGAAATAGACCGGATAAGATTTTTCATCGGTATTTCTCGGCACAGTAAAAGCAAAGGAGGTGGGCAATTGTATGCTATTTCCGGCATTCAGGTCTCCATAGATTGTCTGATTCTGCCTTATTCCATCCCCCATAGGAGTGTACATTGCCACCAATATTTGTCCTTTCGAATAAGAATTTCCGTTTCCTCCGATATTGTAAATTGTAGGATCCAATGAAATTTGTTGTCCGCATTGCACGGTCTTAATTGTAGGCAAAGAATCTTGGTCAATTACAACTGCGTGACTATAATCCGAAGATTTTATGTAGATTTTCGAACCATAGTCTCTCCCGTCGAAAGTTATTCCGCTGTCAAAATCAGGAGAATAGTCTGCGCATATTTCGCTTTGGTCTCCCTTGTATGCCTTGACTACCAAATTATAATATCCGCTTCCCAGGCTGTTGCTTGAGATTATCTTTGGATCCACTTTGAATTCAAAAGTATAAGTTATGCTGTCGCCGTTTGAAATCGTATCAAGGGAAACCTTATTTTCATCGCCCGAAATCCAGTCTAATTTGTTTGAGGCTATATTTTGGTTTGTCCCTTGTTTTATTAATCCAAGTTCCAGTTTCATATTGTTTAAATCATAGTCATTATTATTGTAAACCGTGACTTCCACTTTTATCTTGTCAAGAGCGTTCCAGTCTGTCGAATCGCCCTGGCCGTCATTGGTTACGGAAACCGACATTTCGAGCTGGCTTGAAGAAGCGTTTAAATCTCCATAGTCGCAGAAAGATTTTATGTATCTGAGCGTAACCGGAACATTCACAAGAACGCCGGAATCATTAAAACCGGTAACATTAAATTTGGAAGAGTCTAGGCTGCCATAGTAGCCATTTCCTGATTCTAGTTTTGTCAAAGAGATATTCACGGAAGAATTGCCATTCTGGATTATTGAGAATGTCCCAAAACTTTGGCCTCCAAGAGAAGCGGGTATACTGCCCGTGCTTATGCCGGTTATATTTTTTAGTCCCAAATCCGAAGCAGAAGGAGCATGAGATTGGTTTACATAAGAAAATGAAAAAGTGGTTGTGGCCGCGCTCACGCCGGAAACCATTACTGCGAGGAGCAAAATGCCCAATGCAAAAGTT
>CAYREP010000039.1:0-4317 GCA_964423375.1 Candidatus Woesearchaeota archaeon
AGATACAATTATTTTCTCTGGGAAATTCGAAGATCTTTTGAGATCATAAATAAAGAACTTCCAAAAGAATATCTTGCCAAGACCACTGCAAAAAGCCACATAAACGAAGCAAAGTTCCAGTATAAAAAATTCAGAGAACTGATTGAAGTTCCAAGAATAAAAATTAATCTTCTCTTCAGAAACCTCAGGATTGCCTAACTACTTTTTCCTTTCAGTTTTCTTCCCCTTCTTATTTTTATTCAGCAAAATCCATTCGGCATGCGCCCAGCCCAGAGGCGTCGCCCAATAAATCAATTTTTCTTTGCCGTTATTTTTGACCGTTTTAACAAGTCTTTCAGCGGTTTTCATTCCGTGAATAATCCTCTCGTTGAATTCAATTTCATGATTTTTCCAGTCGTTGTATTCTGATTTAGTCGCAACATGTTCCGGCAGCAAACCTCCGGATTTCGAAAGAACTTTTTTCACCCATTTCATGCACATCTCATAATCTTTCTTCATCCCAAGTTCTTTGAAAAACCGCGCGCCCCAAATCGTGAAAGCAGACCAGCTTCCGCTTCCTCCGGTGTACCAATGCCAATTCTCAACGGTTTCGAACTTCCTGAATCTTCTGAATCCCCCAATTTCTTTATTCCAAAGATGTTTCTTCAGAAACTTCATAGTGGTTTTGAGAATTTTTTTCGAATCGCATAAACCGAAATAGAAAGGCGCGAGCTGCGAAATGTCCGGCGTCTCTTTCAGCTTCGGCTTCTTTATATAGAAACCGCGCTTCGCGTTGAACAATTTTTTATTGATATTTTTCTGTAATTCATCAGCTTTCTTCTTCCAATCTTTTTCTTCCTTTTCGTGCCCGAGAATTTTCGCTGTTTCGGCAGCATCAACCAAGCCCCGCCATGATGCGCAATTCGCCCAAAGCTCAAATCCTTTTTCAAGTTCTATAGACTCGTGAATGCTTCTTTCTGTTTTCAAAAGTCCGCGTCGCGACAAAGAAAAAATCAATTTCACCGCATCCTGAATCAACGGCCACATATTCTCAAGAAAAACTTCTTTTTTGCCCGCGAGGTAAGTGTCATAAATTCCATGCAGCAAAAGTCCTGCATTGTCGTTTTCATGATCCTGCGTGGCGGACGGCAGACCGACAGAATCGTAACGGTGAAAAACTTCCTTATACTGATTTATTTTTGCATTTTCTTTCATGAAATAATAAAACTTTTCAGAATCTTTGCTCCTTCCGGAAGCGTTAAGCGCCTTCGTCATTATCACCGCATCGCGAACATAAACATAAGGATAAGCTCCGTTTTCCGGCGTCGCCAAAATACCTCCGTCCTTTAGCTGCAGGCTTTTCAGAACCTTAAGGCTCTTTTCAATAGAAGAAGTCATTTTCTAAAAAACCTTTTAGTGAATTTAAAATTATAATCATGCCCGGCATCCTTGGCATAGAAAGACATGAATTCCATCACACCTCTTCCGGTGTTAACTGCTCGGTGTCCGGCGCACGGCGGAATAAAATACATTTTTCCTTTTTTCATTTCAACAGATTTAGAATGATTTCTTTCTTGAATCAAAAGTTTTCCCTTTCCTCGCGTCAGAATATAAATTTCGCCGCGCGGCTTTTTATGTCGATGTCCTTTCGTCATGAAAAACTCGCCATTCACAGTACCTGAATTCAAAACCGTCAACGCTGCTTCAAAGGTCCCAAAATCTTTTATATAAACTTCATAGATAATCGGATCGCCCTTAACTCCCGACGAGTCTTTGTACTTATCCCTCATGTCAGAAAACTTCCTCACAACTTTTGAATCAAAATTCTTTTTCAAATCTTCATAATCAACTTCTAACTTCACTTAAACAGCTTAACCCCAAATAATTTTCTTTAATTCCTTTGCCAATTCAAGTGGCTTTTCGGACTGCCAGATGTTTCTCCCGACTGCCATTCCTGCAGCCCCTGCTTTGATTATATCTCTAACTTCTTTCAGGAAAGCTTTTCCTTCCTCTCTAGTTCCGCCTGCAATGAAAACTTTAGTTTTTCCCGCAGATTCGACAGTCCATTTCAAATCTTTTGGCTTGCCGTCGTATTTCAATTTCACAAGATCCGCGCCGATTTCAAGAGCGACACGGCCGGCGTAAGCCATGAGCTCTCCGACGGGCTTTTTCTCAACGCTCTTTCCGCGAGGATAAATCCACGCAATGACCGGCAAGCCAAGTTTGTGCGCTTCTTCTTCAATCGCGTCAAATTCTTTCATCATAACAGATTCAAATCTGCTTCCGATATAGAGAGTATAACCAACCGCAACCGCTCCGAGTGAAACAGCTTCTTTGACAGAACAAATCTGTCTCGAAATAGGCTCGCCCTTGAAAAGATTCGTTTTCCCGTTCAGCTTAACAATCAGCGGCACCCCCGAATCTTTTATTTCCTGATTATATTTCTCAGCGATTCCTTTCTGGAAAATCAAGGCGTTGAATTTTCCTTTCTTTGCGATTTCTATGATGTAACGCGGATCAACATCTTTGTCATTGAAATCTGTCGGCCCGTGCTCAAGCCCGTGGTCGTAAGCCAGGAACATCGCTTTTCCTTTTGTCAAGATTTTGTTTAATGCTGGTTTTTTCATTTTTTTGTCAGACACTTAATAGCAGCATCTACTAATTTATTTTGCATGCGCTTGATATTAAATCTGTGAAATTTTGGAGTCCAAGCCTTGCCAAGCAAATCACTAACTACAAATGCAGATGCAATTTTAACTTTTCTATATTTTGCAACTACAAATAATGCAGAAGCCTCCATCTCAACAGTAGAAATCCCTTTCTTGGCATATTTTTCAACTTCAGCCCGCGTTTCCCGATAAGGGGCATCTATCGTCCAGGTAGTTCCTTCAAAATATTCCATCCCTTCTTCTTCAATACTCTTCCCAAATTGCTCTGTTAACTTTTCATCAGGAAAAGCAAATTTCCCTTCCTTAACATAATGATAGCTTGTACCTTCATCCCTTAAGGCTTTGTTGCATAAAAAAACACCTTCATGATTCAGTCCCCCTGCAGTCCCAAGATTTAAAAAAATTCTCCCGCCAAGAGCAACTAACTCTTCAAACACAGAAGCCGCATTCGGGCTCCCAATGCCTGACATTTTGACAAAACCAATACCCCCATGAATATAAACAGTCAACAGGCTATACAATTTAACCTTTCTCGGATTGTATTTCCTCTTAAAAAAATCTAACGCTGCAGCTTGATAAGTTATAATATATTTCTTTGGAAGATTTTTTGGAAATTTTTTATAATTAACAAAATCCATCGGATGGAACAAAGCTTCTTGCAGATGTTTGTCTTTAAAATTGGGATAACTCATTTCAATTTCCTCCTTATCAAATTATTCTTCGCTCCAAAATATCTTATAACTGCTTCGCTTTCCTCAAGCCCAAGTTTCAAGCTTTCCTGAATGGTCTTTCCCGCAATCTGTCCTGCGACAAAACCCGAAGCAAATGCGTCTCCAGCGCCGGTTCTTTCAACGACTTTTATTTTATGGGGAATGATTGAATGTATCTCCTCGCCGTCAAACGCAAAAGTTTTTTTGTCCTTGTTTGTAACAACCACGATTCTCGGGCCGAGATCTCTTAAAGCTTCCAAAAGTTTCCTGCCTTCAATCCTCTTCCTGACAAGCATCTGCGCTTCTTCGTGGTTCAAAATGAGAATATCGCAAAGCTTCAAAAGGAGTTTTAAATTCAATTCTTTGATTTGATATTCTGTAGTGTTGAATGCGATCTTGGCGCCTTTTTTCTTAAATATCTTAACAATTTTCTCCTGGGTCTTGAATGTCTCTCCGAGAGTGGTTGCAAGATAAATCCATTTGGCCTTGAACTTTTTTACGTCCGAAAGTTTCACATCATTATTTACGCCTTTGTAAGTCAAAATCGTCCGGTCATCTTCCTTGCTGTCAAGAATCGCGGAATAACCTCCGATAATCTTTGCATCTTTTTCGATCTTCCCGAGGAATTCAACCTTTTCGCGCTTCAACATTTCCAAAATCCGTCCGCCGCCGAATCCGGAATCAAGTTTTCCAACATAACCTGTTTTCAAACCAAATCTCGAAAATGCAACCGCAGTGTTGGTCCCGCCGCCGCCGATGTCGAATCTCATGCCTTTCAAAAGAATCTTGCTCCCGACAGGATAAGCCATAAACCCTTTTCTTTCAGCCAAGCCTGTTTCTAAAAAAATATCAACAACGGCCGAACCGAAAGTCACAACATCAAAATTCACCATCTCTTTAACACCTCTTACAAAGATAAGAAAACAAGTTAATAAAAAGCTTTTGGATTTTTTGTCTTT
>CAYREP010000039.1:4417-5510 GCA_964423375.1 Candidatus Woesearchaeota archaeon
TAAAACCCCAGTGCTTTCAATCCGGGAAGTTTTTCCCCCGCAATATAATCAAGCAACGCCCCTCCGGATAAAGAAACATGCCCGAACTTTTTCAAAGGAATTTTGGACTTGTCTATTGCATCTCTCAATTGCCCCCCGCCAAGAACAGAAAATGCCCTGCTCTTTGCAATTGCATGTAGAATTTTATTTGTTCCTTTGAAGAATTGCCTTTCGGAATAGTAACCCGCAGGGCCTTTCATATAGATTGCCTTCGCTTTTTTTATTTCCGCGACAAACTTTCTTTGCGTCGCAGGACCAATGTCGAAAATCTCGAACTTTGAAGGGAAATCTTCAAGCGCAAGGTCCATCCTCTTCCCCTTGGCATCGCGCACTGCAAAGTCCGCAGGCGTAGAAACAAGTTTCTTTTCTTTCGCAAGTTTAACTTTCAATTTTTTCAAAGAATCCCCATAATTTGAAATATTTTTTTGCAGATATTTTTCCTGTTTGCCCAAATCTTTGCCGCGCGCAACGACGCACATCTGCCCGAAAAGCCCGCAGGCTAAAACTTTGTTTCTGCCTTTCATCAATCTCATGTTGTCTGCCGGCTTAGCCCCTGCAAGGATGTAAAGACAATTTTTCAGGCTGACTTTTTTCAAAGCATTAACTTCCTTCATCAGCAAAGGCCCGGCGTAACTTTTCATCTTCTTGGGAAAAGCAACAAGCGATGCCTGCTCTCTGTGAGAAACGGAAAAGGCGTCGTTCACATAAAAATCGCAAAGTGAAGAAAGCACAGAAACAAATTTCCCCCCGCCTTTGGAAAATTCATCTTTCAGCTTCCTTAGATTATCCAAAAGAATTGCATCACCGTTTTTTAAATTATTAATCTCGCGTGTTGCTTTTTCTCCGATTATATCATCAACGAATTTTATTTTCACAAACTTGTTCAAAAATCTCGCGTGTTGCTCCAGGGAAGTAAAATCTTTATTGCCAGGCCTGCCTTGGTGCGCAATCACAACAACACGCGCGCCGCGCTTTTTCAAAAAGATTATTGTCTGCGCGCTTTGCTTAATCCTCTCGGACATCAAAACCTTTCCGTTTACAACATCGGAATTCA
>CAYREP010000040.1:0-5484 GCA_964423375.1 Candidatus Woesearchaeota archaeon
GTTCATGTATTTTATAATCAAGAGAGAAGAAAAACAGGATGAAAAAATAAACAGCTTTCTCGGAGTGTGGAAAGTGCATAGTGATGCAATCTACGCATTCATGTGGCTGTTTGTGGGGTTCTTAGTTGCTTTTTCATTCTGGTATATCGTGCTGCAGGACCACAGTTTGTTCAATGCGCAGATAGGAACTTATTGTGCGATCAACAATCCCTCCGATGTAACGGGATGCATTTCAAATTATATAACTTCGTCAAATTCTACGCAGCAAATCACGGGAGCCGCGGCGAGTTCTTCGAGTCCGCTAAGATTTGTTTCGATACTTGAAAATAATCTTTTGGTAATGGTCTTTACGCTTGTATTTTCAATAGTGTTCGGAGCGGGAGCGATTTTCGTCCTTGCATGGAATGCGAGCGTGATTTCCGCGAGCATCGGAGTATTCACTAAATACAATATTGTTGACATTCCACTCGGAATCGCGAGATACATGATCCATGGATTTCCTGAGATTGCCGCATATTTCGTGGCGGCGTTAGCCGGAGGAATTTTCGGCGTGGGGATTGCAAGGCACGGGATAAAAGACAAGATGTTTTACAAAGTCGCAGAACACGCGGCAATCTTAATTTTAATTGCAGTGATGTTTCTCGTGGTCGCAGGCCTGATGGAAGTCTATCTCACTCCGCTGCTTTTCGGATAATTTTGCCGGAGAAGATGCGAGTTTCATTAAGTTTAAAAGTTCTCAACGAATATTTTTAGCATGGTAAACCCCTGGCTGTTCGGAACTGTTGCGATAAGCTTTCTCGTCACATTTGCGTTAATGCCTTTTTGGATAAGAAAGGCTAAAGAAATCGGGCTGGTTTGGGAAGACATGAACAAAGCAAAGAAAGAGAAAAATGTCGCAGGCTCCGGAGGCGTAATCGTTGTTTTGGGAACTTTGATTGGGATTTTTCTGTATGTTGCAATCCAAACATTTGTGTTCAAAAGTGTCGACGGAATGCTTGTAGAACTTTTTGCAGTATTAAGTTCATTGTTTTTAATAACCGGGGTGGGATTGATGGATGATTTGTTCGGATGGAAAAAGGGAGGGATGTCCATAAGATCCCGGCTGTTGTTGGTCTTATTCTCGGCCGTTCCGTTAATGGCAATAAACGCAGGAAATTCAGAAGTGATGGGAGTCTCGCTGGGGATTCTTTACCCTTTGATTATAATTCCCCTTGGATTTGTGGGGGCGACTACGACGTTTAATTTTCTGGAGGGCTACAACGGGCTTGGGGCCAGACAAGGCATCCTTATCTTATCCGCTCTTGCAGCCGTAACTTATATCTCAGGGAGCAGCTGGCTTAGCCTGATTGCCCTTATAATGGTGGCTTCGCTTATTGCATTCTACTTTTTCAACAAAAATCCCGCAAAAGTTTTCCCCGGAGATGTACTAACCTACTCCGTGGGAGCGATGATCGCTGCGATAGCCATCATGGGAAACGTGGAAAAGGCCGCGTTAATATTATTTATTCCTTACATTCTTGAAGCGTTGCTTAAGATAAGAGGCGGAGTGAAAAACATAAACAATTTCGGAATTCCAAATGAAGACGGCAGCCTTGAAATGCCTTACGAAAAAGTTTACAGTTTGACTCACTTATCCATAAAGATCTTGAAAAAGATAAAACCGAGCCACAAGGTTTATGAAAATGATGTTGTGAATCTTATAAACCTGTTCCAGATATTCATGATTGCTGTTGCACTTCTATCCACGGTAAACTTGTAGAACTTCAACTGCACAATCTTTTTAAATGATTCAGCCATTATTCAGAAATGTCCGACGAAGAAATCAAGTTCAATTTTGACCAGACAAAAAAAGCTTTCAGGCAAGCTATTGCTTGGTTTGGAAAAGACAAGGTCCGGACAATTCTTCCGCTTGCGATACTCGCGGCGCTTGTGATAATAGGTGTTCTCATCAGGATTCAAAATCTTTCTTTGCTTCATGACGCGACGACGGGCAAGTATATCCCTCTTGCACTTGATCCGTTTTATTGGCTAAGAATGGCGCAGACGATTGTGCAACATGGAAGCTTGCCCGCAATAGATCCTTACAGGATAATTCAGGGGGGCGTAGGATTTTCTCCGGAACTTCTTCCTAAGGCAATAGCCGGATTGTATGGATTTCTCCACTTTTTTAACCAGAATGTAACTGTCGGTTTCGCGGATGTTATCTATCCTGTGATCGCGTTTGCAATAGGCTTGATTTTATTTTACTTCCTCGTCTACACCCTCACTAAGTCCAAGGTCACCTCTCTGATAAGTTCGGCATTTCTCGCGATAATTCCAACTTACCTATATAGAACAATGGCGGGATTTTCAGATCACGATGCGTTGGGAACTTTTGCGTTTCTGCTTACAATCCTGGTTTATACTTTTGCATTAAACTGGCTGAATAAAGAAAATAAGAATTTTAGGAAAGGCCTAATTCTTGCAGGGGCCTTGGGAGCCGCAGTGGGCTTCCTTTCGGATTTCACATTGGCAAGTTGGGGAGGAATCTTTGAGTTCATTCCAATGATTATTCCCTTAAGCTTTGTTATTTTTTGGGTCTTAAAGATGAAAGATTTTGATTCCGGAAAGAAAGATCTACCAAAGTTCCTCGCGTTTTATATAAGTTTTTTTATATTAAGTCTTTTTTCAGGCCTTATATACGGATTTCCTTTTTCGTCAATGTTAGACAGATTCCTTTTGACTCCTTCAAGCTTACTGGCCGGACTAAGCATCGTTTTTGTGATTATCGACTTTGTTATTGTAAAATATGCGGAAAAGATTCCTCTGAAAAATATAAAGAAAAATCATGTGCTGTGGAGTCTTGGTCTTGGAATTATCCTTGGGATTATTCTCCTTATGGCACAAAAAGGCATTGGAAGTTTTTTCTCCGATATAACCAACACGCTTCTTCATCCTTTTGGAACAGAAAGAGTCGGCCTTACTGTCGCAGAAAACGCGCAACCCTACATTTCAGATTGGCTTTCGCAGACAGGTCCGATATTCTTCTGGCTTTTCTTTGCCGGCCTCATAACCTTTGGCATAAATATCTCACAAGGAATAAAAAACAGAAAAAGAAAAGGAGGGTTTGTAGCATTGTGGATAATTTTTATCGGAGGTTTGCTGCTAACAAGACTCTCTGCAACATCAATCCTCAATGGAACAAATTTCCTGAGCAAATTCCTGTATTTTGGGAGCATGATTGCATTCCTAATATATTGCATTTACCTTTACAAAAAAAACGATATAAAAATTTCACCGGGGCATCTTGTGCTTTTCTCGCTGATGGTTTTCATGTTAATAGCCGCCAGAGGGGCTGCCAGACTGATTTTTACAGTCACGCCTTTTGCATGCCTATTTGTAGGTTACCTTATCTTCAATTTAGCTTCTTATGCAAGGAAAGTCAAAGATGATCTTTTGAAGATGTTCCTCGTTATTGCACTCATAGGAGTTCTTATAGCGTCAATTTTCAGCTTCAACAATTTGGCGATGGCTTCGATAACCCAGGCAAAATACACAGGGCCGAGCGATGATTATCAATGGCAATATGCAATGCAATGGACAAGAAATAATACTCCTTTAAATGCCACATTTGCTCACTGGTGGGATTATGGATATTGGGTAGAATATTTGGGAAACAGGTCGACGATAGCTGATGGGGGGCATTTCGAAGGCAGTTTCAGGGATTACATGATTGGGAGGTACATCCTTACAGAACCAAATCCCAATCTTTCATTAAGTTTTATGGAGACAAATAATGTATCTTACCTCTTGATAGATCCAAGTGATCTGGGGAAGTATCCCGCTTATTCTTCCATCGGCAGCGACGCTTCAGGAACAGACAGGTATTCTTCTGCTCCGGTGATGGCTTCAAATCAAAACCAGATGCAAGTACAAGGAAATTCAACAGTGAGAGTTTATCAAAATGTTGTCCTAAACGATGCAGACATTGTTTACAATACCAGCCAAGGACAGATGTTCATTCCCCGCGGTCAAGCTTATGTCATTGGGGTTATAATTAACACCACTAAAAACGGAGCGTCAACTTCATTCGCACAGCCAAAAATGATATTATATTACAACAATCAACAGATAAGCATTCCATTGAGATATGTTTATTTCGATAATCAGCTAATAGATTTCGGGGGAGGATATCCTGGAGCCGCGTATATGCTTGCAACATTCTCGCAATCCGGAACGACTGCGAATATAGATAAATTGGGCTCTATAATATATTTGTCTCCGAAAGTATTCAACAGTTTGTTTGCACAACTTTACCTGATGAACGATCCGTTCAACAAATATCCCACCATGAAATTAGCGCATGCGCAATATGGCCAATTGCTCCAAAGTGTCAGGGCCCAGGGGTTTGCCGGAAACTTTCTGGAATATGGAGGAAGGTTCTACGGCCCTATAAAGATTTGGAATGTCAAATATCCCAATTATATAGTTCCGTTTAAAGGATTCTTAGATAAGAGCGGAACTTACGGAGAGTTTGACAACGCGACGGTCACAAAATAAACCGGCAGAATGAAGTTGCATAAGCTTTTAAAACAGTAAATTTACCACTTCTATATGGAACATTCAGGAATAGCGATAGTTATAGGGACCAAGGCAGAGCTGATTAAATGCATGCCGGTAATGAGGGAATTGCAACAGAAAGGCAAGGATTATTGGTTTATCCATACCGGGCAGCATCCGATGAGGGAGGCGTGTGAAAACTTCGGAGTAAAACAGCCGGATTTCGTTTTGAGCGGAGAAGAATTGACAGGCAAATTTGCTTCCAAGATAAACCTGAAAACATTCCGCTGGAACGTCAAGACAATGTTCAGGATAAGGAACATAATCAGAAAACTCAATCCGAATTATGTAATTTACCATGGAGACACTATGAACACCGCCATGGCGGTTGGAGCGACTGCATGGGTGCTGAATCCGTTCAAGAAATGGAAGACAGTGCATCTTGAAGCGGGATTAAGAAGCGGTTCTTTGAAGGAGCCGTTGCCTGAAGAATTCACAAGAATAGTCGCGGACAGATTTTCAGACATCCTCCTTGCAGTTTCGGATCTTTCAAAAGATAATCTGAAAGAATACAAGAGAAAAACGGTCGTGAACGTCGGAAACACCATTCTCGATTCTGCGCGGGGAGTTTATGACGAAGCAAAGAAGAAACATAAAATAGAGAAAGGAGATTATGTCTTAGTGAATATTCATAGACATGAAAATCTGAAAAACAAAGAAAGAATGAAATCCATCGTTGATATTGTAAACAGTTCAATCTCAAAAGTCATATGGCCCATTCATGATACAACGAGGAAAGTTTTGGAAGAGTATGGGCTGATGGAAAAACTAAAAGCAAATTCCAAGATAAGACTTATGCCCCTGACGGATTATCACCACTTTATCTTTTTGCTGGCGAATTGCAAGTACATCATCACCGACGGAGGAAGCATTCAGGAGGAAAGC
>CAYREP010000041.1:0-5313 GCA_964423375.1 Candidatus Woesearchaeota archaeon
GAGAAAAAAATCAGGGATATTTTCGAAGAAGCGGAAAAGACCGCGCCGGCAATAATTTTCATAGACGAAATCGACGCAATCGCGCCAAAGCGTGAAGAAACAAACGGCGAGGTCGAACGAAGAGTCGTTTCCCAAATCTTGACAATGATGGACGGCTTGAAATCCAGAGGAAAAGTCATAGTCATTGGAGCCACAAACAGGATCAATTCAATAGATCCCGCATTAAGAAGACCCGGAAGATTTGACAGGGAAATATCAATCAACGTTCCCGGAAAAGAAGGAAGGCTTTCAATCCTTAAAATCCACACCCGCGGAGTCCCTCTCGCAAAAGATGTCAAACTTGAAGAGCTGGCTTCAGTAACTCACGGCTTTGTCGGCGCAGACCTTGAAGCCTTGACAAAAGAAGCCGCGATGAATGTTCTTAGGAAAGTCCTGCCCCAGATAAAACTTGAAAGAGATGAAGAGATTCCTCAAGAAGTTTTGGAAAAAATGATAATCACTCATCAAGATTTTGTCGATGCCTTGAAAGTAGTTCGCCCTTCAGCAATGCGCGAAGTTCTTGTTGAAAGTCCCAATATAACTTGGGAACAGGTCGGAGGCCTGGAAGCAGTCAAGCGGGAACTGAAAGAAGCGGTAGAATGGCCGATGAAATTCCCCGAAGGTTTTGAAAGAATGGGTATAAGACCAAGCAGAGGAATTCTTCTTTACGGACCTCCGGGAACAGGTAAAACTTCCCTCGCCAAAGCAGTCGCATCAGAATCGGAAGCAAATTTCATTCAGGTTAAAGGACCGAGCTTGCTTGGCATGTGGGTCGGAAAATCAGAAGAAGGCGTGAGAAAAGTATTTGAAAGAGCAAGGCAAGTAGCTCCCTGCGTCGTCTTCTTTGATGAAATTGATGCACTTGCAGGAAAACGTGGAAATGATAACGGGGCAAGAGTTACAGAACGCGTTCTGAATCAGCTGCTTGCGGAAATGGACGGACTGGAGGATCTTCGCGGCGTGATAGTGGTCGGAGCGACAAACCGGCCGGACATGCTTGACACTGCATTATTAAGGCCCGGAAGGTTCGACAAAATACTTCTTGTCGACGCCCCTGACGAAAAATCAAGAGAATCCATACTTAAAGTTCACACTGCAAAAATGCCTCTTGCAAAAAGTGTCAACATGGCAGACATTGCAAAAGACACCGCGGGCTACACCGGAGCTGATCTGGAAGCTGTGGCAAGAGAAGCTGCAATGCTCGCCCTCCGCGAATCGCACGAAGCTAAAGAAGTCAAGAAAAAACATTTCAACGAAGCGCTCAACAAAGTCAGGCCGAGCGTTACAAAATCCACTCTCGAAGTCTACAAGAAGATGGAAGAAAACTTCATCAAGTCCGCGAAGGTAGCTATGCCCGCCGGCGGAAGTTATTTGGGTTAATCAAATCTTCCTGAACAAAATGAACTACGACATAAAAGATTCCTACAACACAAGAAACACTTACGAAATTCAGGCTGAGCTTTACGACCGCGCGAAAAAAATTTTCTACAGTAATGCCCGGCCGTATCAGGATTATCAAAACAATTAATCAAACATCGTTAATTTTATAACTCTTTTTTTATTCAAATAATCATGAACTGCGAATTTTGCAAGAATTCTGAAATTGATTCAAGGGTTATAATAGAAAATGAATTAGCCAAAGCGTTTCCAAGTATTCAGCCGATAGTTCCCGGCCATATCTTGATTATTCCAAAAAGACATATCCAAAGATTTGAAGAGTTAAATGAAAAAGAGAGAGGCTCAATTTTTGATCTAATGGATAAAGTAAAAAAAGCGTTGATTAAGACTTTTGAAGCGGAAGGTTTTAACATCGCATGGAACGAAAATGAAATAGCAGGGCAAAGCGTTCCACATTTCCATCTTCATATAGTTCCAAGAAAAGGAGGAGATAAAGGAATCTATGAATACGAACCAAGAAAATTCCTCTACAGGCCTGGCAGCAGAGCTGATTCTCCACTAAATGAATTATTGGAAGTAACCAAAATTATAAAAAAGAATATTGATATTAGCTAAAATGAAAATTCTTGCAATCGGCGACCCTCACGGTGAAATTGAAAAGATAAAAAAGATTCCAATGAAAGGCGTCGATCTTATTCTGATTGTCGGAGATTTGGGAAAGGCGGACATCGCAAGAAAAAGATTCTTTGAAAATATCGAAAGAAAAAAGAAAGGCCTGCCGGAATTAAAAGAAGATGCGAAACTTTCAAAGCAAGTCGCAGCCCAAATGTACGGCTCGACGCTGAAAATAATAAACTATCTTGTGAAGTTCGCCCCGGTTTACTCCCTTACTGGAAATGTCTGGATGTCCGACAACTGGGTAAAAAAAGACGAAAAGAAATTCAACATCAAGCTCCCGCACCTTCACGAATTTTTCAGGAAAAAGAAAAATTTCACTTTAGCAAGAAATATCTCAAGAAAATTTGGAGATCTAAAAGTGGGATTTCTCGAATATTTCGCAGATATCTCTTGGGCAAAAGAAACAAAAGAGAAAGACAAAAAATCTCTGGCAAAAGCGAAAAAACAAACCGAAAAAGCTTCGCGGATTTTAGGCCATTTCAAAAAGCTGGACATCCTGGTCTGCCACCAGCCGCCTTACGGCTACCTTGACAAGATAACTTGGAAAACTTCTCCGCACAAAGGAAAGCGCATGGGCAGCAAAGTAATCTTAAATTACATTAAAAAATATCAGCCGAGATATGTTTTCTGCGGCCATGTCCACGAAGGCGAAGGCAAGACAAAAATTGGAAAAACAGAAGTCTACAACCTCGGAGTTGGTGGACATAAGATTATTGAATTGTAGGATTATTTAAGGTCCTTATAACGCAAGGAGATGATGTTAGAAAACTCCGGAACCTTAACTTCAAATCTATCTTGATAAACCATCGCGGTCTGATCAAAGAGAGTTCCTAAAAGGTCTTTCTTTACAGAAACGCCTAAATCCCTCAAGGCACTTCTCGCCTGAGAAGCATTTTCTTGTCCAATCGGGTAATCTCCCCTACCTCCAAGCAAAATCGCGTTTAGATCCCCTTTCTGTTCACCCCCATGTAACATTAAATCATAAAGATTCTTTATCCCTTCAGGCACTGAAAGTCTTTTTTCATAATTTTGGGTAATACCTTCGGGAACAAGGCCATGGCTAACCCCAACTAGACTATTGCCGTAAATAATAGTTCCTACACATGTACTCAAATCCAATTTCAAAGGCAGATTTTCAACAAATTCAATTTGCCCACGAAAAACATTTTTATAATCCATAAATTGAATCTCAAAATATATTTTAAAAAGCTATCTATTTGTCTATCTACTTCGTTGTAATCTGGACTCCTTCATCCGTAACAAAAACAGTATGTTCTGCCTGCGCGACATTTCTGTGAGAAGTTTCTATTAATTGTTCAAACTGATGCAAGTTCCCGTTGGCTTCAAGTTGCCTCAAACCGAGAAGTCCCATGTTTCCGAATTTCTTCACAATCCACCTTGAACAAAAAGGCAAAGTTTGATATTCCTCTGCAACATAATCCAAAATCTTTCTCGCTATCGGGCTTCGCACGTTTCTGTCGCTTATCAACTGGAAAATTCCGGAAGGTTTTCCGTCGTAAACTCTGCCGTTTCCGAAAGTCGTGAAAGGCTCTATGGCGATCAAACCGCCTTCGAAAGTTTCATCTGAACCGTTGTCGTAATTTGGAACGCTCAAACCGGAATGAACATCATAATGAGAAATCGAATGTCCCGTAAGATTTATGACCGGAGTCGCTTTGTAGGACTCTGCAGTTTCCTGAACAGCTTTTCCAATATCCGAAAGCTTCACGCAGGGCTTCACTTTTTTCAAACCCGCTTCAAGCGCTTTCTCCGCAGCCTCTATCAAGGTTTTATTTTCTTCCGTCCCATCAAGATCAAAAGAAATTGAGGTGTCAGAAATCCAGCCATCCACATGCGCTCCGAAATCTACTTTTAATAATCCGGAAGCGACAGTTTCGTCTCCGGGCGCGGGAGTGTAATGCGCCGCAACATCATTCATGCTTGTATTCACGGGAAACGCCGGCTTGCCGCCAAGTTCTTCGATCTTCGCTTCCACTTTCTCGGCAATATCCAAAAGTTTGACACCCGGTTTCACAATTTCCCTGACATATTTCATAACCTGCGACGCAATTTTCCCAGCTTCCAAAATCTTTTCCTCGTCAAATTCTTCATAATCTTCATCCAAAGCTTCTAAATCCTCAAGAGAAATTTCTTTTTTCATCTTATTGCTTTTATCAGAAATTGCAACTTCAGAATTTCCCTTTACAGATTTTCCAGTGTTTCTAAACTTGGCGGAACCGCCATAATCTTTTTCGTTCATGTTTTAATAAAATTTTTTGATATTATAAGGTTAATTGTTCTTCCTCTTCAACCGCCTCGTCTTCGGAATAAAATTGCTTATCTTTTCCAACGAAGCCTTCCCGCAGCCCATGAAATTGTCTCTGTATTTCATGACAACAAAACCCTTCATCCCCGAGGCAACATTCAACTCATCCCCCATCATCCAGCTTTCGGCCTGTTTTTCATCAAGCTCAAAAATATTTTTTTTGATTTGATATTTCAAAATCTGTGAACCTTCAATGCTCAACCTCACTTCGCCTGCAATGACTTTCGCAAAATAAACTCCTATTCTTTCGACAGGTACAAGTTCCGAAATCTTGGAAACATCTTCCTCGCTCAAATCTCCGCTAAAAAGAAAAAGCTTCTCGCTTCCGGACATTATTACTTCTCCGGGAATTTCTTTTATCCCAAATTCTATTTCAATGGCTTTCTCTATCTCTTTCCTTTCCGCGCCTTTCAAAAATCTCCATTCAATCATTTTTCTTTTCCTTTGTTTTATGTTTGTGAATATGTGAATGCGAATGCATTTTCTCCCCCAAGAAAACCGGAAAAACAATGTCGCTCAGGCAACAAGGGATCACAACAGATAATCCCGTGATTACAAATATGAAAATCATTGTAAGAATTGAAAAGTTTGCAGAATAAGAGAAAATGTAAAGCAGCGAAGCTAGCACAGAAATGAAAACATGCAGGAAGTGCGGAACTTTTGTCCTCTTGAATATGACGCCTGCAGTTCCTCCCGCTAACATAACCCCAAATATCAAAACAGGATGTTCAAGGAAAGGAAGATGGAATGAAATTGGAATATGGAAAAGCAAACTGCCCAAGTAGGGAAAGAGCACATCCGAAATCGTCCCGATTATTATGGAAATTATACCTCCTAAAAATAAAGAAAACAGAAATTTCTTGTTGTGCTTG
>CAYREP010000042.1:0-5226 GCA_964423375.1 Candidatus Woesearchaeota archaeon
ATTATTTATAGCATTCTTTTACTGATCTTTATGTCTTGGTCTGATATCGTATTTAGGAAGAGCAATAAAAAAGGGCAATAGTTTTTTATATGTTTTAGCTTTGGTTTCTTAATGGAAAATAACAGTGCGAAGGCTAAGCCGGGAGACAAAGTTGAGATTCATCTTTCCAAGATCATTTATGAAGGGACTTTGCTGGAAAGTCCCGAGACTGAAAAGGGAATCGTTCTCCTGAAGCTGGATTCAGGCTATAACATCGGATTCAATAAGAAAGATGTTTTGAAAATTGAAGTTGTAAAGACATTTAAGGATGTTGAAAAAGAGTCCAATCCTCCTAAGAAAGATTCTAAGAAGCCGGACATTGCAATGATAATTACAGGAGGGACAATCGCTGCGAGATTAAATCCTAAGAAAGGCGGAGTCGACTGGTTGACTGATCCGGGATCTTTGTTCAAATTTTATCCTGAAATCTTTGAGAAAGTCAATGTCTCGAAAGTTGAGATCCCGTTTATGAAAGCTTCGGAGGATATGGATTATAAGGATTGGCAGAAAATCGCGAAGACTGCTGAAAAGCTGTTGAATGAACCAAACATTAAAGGTCTTATAATAACTCATGGAACCGATTTCTTACATTACACTTCCGCGGCTTTGAGTTTCATGTTGCGTAATTTGGGAAAGCCAGTAGTTTTGACGTATTCTCAAAGATCTATTGATCGCGCTTCATCGGACGCAAATTTAAATCTTCAATGCTCCGCGCTCGCCGCGATTTCCGACATCGCAGAAGTTATGCTGGTCGGCCACGGAACAAGCAACGATGATTTTTGCTATGCCCTGCCTGGAGCGAAAGTCAGAAAGCTTCACAGTTCCATGAGGGACGCGTTCAAAGTTGTCAACGGCGAACCTTTCGCGAAAATCTCAATGGACAGCGGAGGGAAGGTTGAAATCTTGTCGAAGCATAATCCAAGGAGCAATGGAAAAGTAAAGGCTGATGCGAAATTTGAGGAGAAGATCGCAGTTGTGAAGTTTTATCCTGGCCAGGATCCTGCAATTCTCGATTATTATCTGAAAAATAAATACAAAGGAATCATTATTGAGATGGGTGCTTTGGGGCATGTTGCGACGATGAGGTCAAGGCAAGGTTGGACGAAGAAATTGAAAGAACTGATTTCCAAAGGAGTTACAATTTGCGCAACTCCGCAAACAATTTACGGCGCCTTGGATCCCTGGGTTTATTCGAACGGAAGGGAAATCATGAATACTGGCGTGATTTATCTGAAAGACATGTTGGCGGAAACCGCCTTTGTGAAACTTGGTTGGGTTCTCGGGCATGAAGGGTGGGCAAAGTCAAAAGAAAAGATTAAGGAAAAGATGTTGGAAAATATTTCGGGAGAATTCAGCGAGAGGCTTGAGTTTGATGAATCAGCTTCTTAGATAAATAAACTTATTATAAGGGCGATCGCGCAGGCAGACATTATTGCAGTTATCGTCCAGCCGAGGATGTTTGATATTTTTTTGTTTGTGTATTTTCCGAGGATTTTTTTGTTGTTCGAGATTTTCATTATCATTATCATGAGCGGCGGAGCCGCGAGACCGTTGAGAATCGCGGTGTAATAAAGCATCCTGAACGGAGGTATTCCTATGAAATTTACGACCAATCCCACAACGGTCGCGATCGTGATTATTCCGTAAAATCCATGAGCTTGTTTTAGTTTTTTGTAGAGGCCTTCCTTGAGCTTGAACGTCTCCGATACAGCATAAGATGCTGAACCTGCAAGAACCGGAATCGCCAACAATCCCGTTCCTATTATTCCGAGGGCGAAAAGCAGGTAAGCGAAGTTTCCGGCAATGGGTTTCAGTGCCTGTGCAGCTTGATCCGCTGTTTCAATATTTAAAATTCCGTGGATTCCCAGAGTTGAAGCGGTGGTTATGATTATGAAAAACATGATTAGGTTTGAAAAGAACATGCCGGTGATCGTGTCTGTGCGCAAGTTTCTCACGTCGCGCTTTTTGAATTTTGGAATTCCCGCGCCCATGCTTTTCAGCTGGCGTTTTTCCACTTCTTCTTCGACTTCTTCGTTTGCCTGCCAGAAAAACAGGTAAGGGGAAATCGTGGTTCCGAGAATCGCGACTATGTTCATGAGGTATTGTTTGGAAAACGAAAAGTGCGGAACCAACGTTGCAAGGATTATCTGACTCCAATTTTGATTCACTATGAAAGCAACGACGATGTAAGACAAGAGAAGGAACGCGAGGTATTTCAGGATTTTTGCATAAACCCTGTAAGAAACGAAAATTTCCAGAATCAAAGTAATCGCAGTTATCCCAAGGAGCCAGTAGATAAAATTTATTCCGAAAATCAGCTGGCCTGAAGATGCCATGGCTCCGAGGTCTGCGCCGATGTTAATCGTGTTGGCTATGAGGAGGATGAGGACTGAAATGTAAAGGATTTTTTTGGAATAATTTTTCTTTATAACTCCCGCGAGACCTTTTCCTGTTACCAATCCTATGCGTCCGCACATTTCCTGAATCGCAGCCATGAACGGAAACGAAAACAATGCGGTCCAAGCCTGGCTGTAACCAAATTGCGCACCTGTCTGAGAGTAAGTCGCAATTCCGGACGGATCGTCATCGGAAGCTCCGGTTATGAATCCCGGGCCGAGGCTTTTGAAAAATCTTTTGGTTCTTTTTCCGAACGGTTTTTTAACTTTCTTTCTGCCTAAGGCTTCATCAAGAAGAATTTGGTTTTCACTCTTTTTTGGCATTATATTTCATGTGCTCCGAAGTTATAAAATGTTTTGATTGATCATCTGAAGGAAATCCTTCTCTGGAAGTACAAAACACTAATCCGCAGTTTTTCGCGAGTTTTGAGAAGCCAACTGTCAATCGCAAACCTTTCTTTTTGCACCAGAAGATTTAAGGAAATTCCATATAGAATCAAATGCGGCCAGACGAGTTCCTTGAAATAAATCAATGAGAGGGTGAGATAGAAAAGACTGATCAAGACTGTGAGGCGGGTTTCGAAGCCGAGCGCTATGAAAAGTCCGATTGCGGTTTCTGCCAGAAATGCTCCGAGAACTATCAGTTTCGGATCCGAAGGGAAAAGCCAATGGAACTGAGTCAGGTCGTAATTTTTTATCACGTCTATCGTAAGGGAAGGGTGCAAAAGTTTTATTGTAACTGCCGCGAAAATTAAAGCGATTCCGTAACCGATTCTGACAATAGTTGTTTCGTATTTTCTGAAAAATTCGAATCTTTTCAAAGGTCCGAAGATGAATCTGTCTATTGAAAATTCACGTGTTCCGAAAAGCAAAAGCACGATGAATTCGGCGAAATAATTCAGGTAAGTTACCATGTAAAGTCCATAGACCGAGATTCCTATCGTGAAAATCGCGAGACTGATTATTGCTGCGATTTCCGTCAAGAATCCTAATCCGATCATTACCGCGGCGGCTATAAGCAAAATTTGGAGGAGATGCGGGACGAACATATTATTTAAACTTAATTCCGGCCCGAGGAAACTCATCGAAAAGGCGGAAAAAAGGAAAGATATCGAGACTGCGGCGCGAATGAAAACCGGCCCGAGTTTCGAAGCTTTTTCGAGGGTTCCATGGAATTTTTGTCCGGCCTTAGATCTTCTGAAAAAATAGTTTGCGGTGAAAACGGCGATCACGCAAACGGTTACAATTATTGCAAGACGCAGCGCGGAAGAACTTTGCAGCGCGGAAAAAATATTCACCGGATCCGAAGTTTTAAGCGAACTCCAAAACATCGTGTCATTGAGAACGTAAGCTTCGTGCGCATTAGCCTTTGGAAGCAGGGCTGTGCCTGCCGCGGCAGCGGCGAACAAGATGCCAAAGAATTTTGAATTTTTCATCGCCTTTTTTGGAAAAAAGGATTTTGTTTTTTTAAGAGTTTGGTTTTGATGAATGCAAATTCTTTTAAATCGGATGTTTGTAAATAATTTAGGATGCCCCGATAGTATAGAGGCCAAGTACGCCGCCCTCTCAATGGCCGAGGTTTAGTCGATAAGATAATAATCTCTGTCTGCTCACAGACAGGCCCTCCAACTCATGCCCAAAGGTTTCTAAGGGCATAAAGTGAGCTCCCTCGCGGAGCTCGGAGAACGGCGGTAACCCGGGTTCAAATCCCGGCCGGGGCATTATTTTTATAAATAAGTAATTATAATTATAATAATGGTGACCTGCGACAATTGCGGAGCTGAAATGAACTATGCAAAGGGTATGGGAATTTATCTTGATTCTGCTTCTGGTTCTTGGAAAGATTATAAAATGATACCTAAGAAATTTTGCAGCAAACAGTGTTGCAAGAATTATAAACAAAATAATAGGCAGGAAATAAAGGCGATATTATCTTCAGAAAATTCAAGAGAGTTTAGGCGGCTTCTTTTCAGAAGGAATCCTACTGTTTGGTTAGATTCTATTCTCAGTTTTGCAGGAGCCGGAGGATTGAGCTATTTTGCTGTTAAAGATTTTAGTTCTTCCTCTTTCTTCTTTTTATTCTTTGCAGCTCTCTTGATGGTTTATGGAATTTGGAGATTGACTAAACCATGGATTGTTAGCCGTCCTTTTTAGTTAAAAGGTTAGTTTTTACTAAATTTTTCAATAAAAACATTTATAACTCCGCGTTAATATCATATTAATATGGTAAAAGCGATTGTGGAAATTGACGAGAATGCGAACAGGATTTTGAATGTGATCAAGGCGCGCGAGAATCTTAGAGATAAAAGCGCGGCGATTAATCTGATTGTCGGCGAGTATGGAAAAGAACTCTTGGAGCCGGAGCTTAGGCCTGAATTTGTCAAAGAGCTTTTGAAAGCGCAAAAAGAAAAAACAGTTAAGGTAAAAGATTTTTCTTCAAGGTATAACTAAAATGCATGATCTTGAGATAAGAAAAGATCTTGATAAAACCTTCAACAAGCTTGCAGAGAAAGACAAGGCATCTTTGAATTATATAGAAAAAAAGATAAAAGAAATTTTGGAGAATCCTTATCATTTCAAACCTTTGAGAAAACCGATGCAAAATTTTCGGAGAGTTCACATAGGAAATTTTGTCCTTGTTTATTCCATTGATGAAAATCGGAAAACGGTCATTCTTGAGAGATATGAACATCATGACAAGGTTTACAAAATTTAGGTTTTGAATGAATTGGTTAATTTTTTATACCCCTAACTTCTAATTTTTTTGGCTTTCAGTTTAATGATTGGAAGA
>CAYREP010000043.1:0-5224 GCA_964423375.1 Candidatus Woesearchaeota archaeon
ACTCCAGTCAACTGTTTCATTTCTAAAACATTTTCCTAAAGCGAAGAATTTCTGCGGGAGCTTGTTCTTATCCAGCCTTGACAGTGTTTGCGAAGAGATGCTGGTGGTGTGAGTTCTCAGGACCATCTTCTTGGCTTCTTCTTCATCCCATTGATATTGCCAGCCTCTGCTTCCGGCAACTCCCTGTTCGTGACTCTCTTTCACTTTTTTGACAATCTCCTTATCGGGCAACTCCGCTTTTTGGTTTATGAAGAAAGTATCTTGCATCTCTCTGACAGGATGATCCTGGGCAGTGAAAAGCGCGTCGAAATTCCAGAAGGAACTTACGAGCATGTTTGCAGTCATTTCTTTGAAGCCCATCTCTGTCCATATTTTTCTCCCGTAATCCGCGGCCTGATTCACGAAGTGCCTCTTGCCCCCGTTTATTGAAGGCACTTGAGAAAGGACGTCATATCTCCTGAATTTCTTCCCTCTCCAGAGGCTTTCGGACTTTATGATTTCGGGCGTTACCTGTTCGATAAGGTCGGAAGATTTTATCTTCGAATTTACTGCTTCTTTTCCAAGAGGAGTCACAGAAATCTTTGTGGCTTTTTCTTCTTTTGTCCTTACCATGTTCTTTCTTTTTTGCAAATCTTTGAAAACCTGGATTTGGTCTGCCGAGAGGGAATTGTAATCAAGCGGAAGGCTTTCGAGAAAAATTTCTTCGGGCATTTTTTTTGAGATTGTGCCGGCTCCAAGATTCAGGATTATTCTTTTGTTTTTTATGTCTATCAGCGATTTTTTTTTGAGACTGCCAATTGAAGCTTTTAATTCTTCATCCGAAAGCTTTGCCAATTTTCCCGCCTCTTCCAGCGGAAGTATTCTTTTCTCTCCGAGAACATCCAAAAGCTTTCTTTCCGGAAGTTCCTTTTTTCTATATAATATTCCATTTATGTCAAGATCCACTATGATTTTTTTTTCGTAAGATAAATCTATTATGCCTTTGTTCTTTAGGAATTCAAGGGCCCTTATAACAGAGGTCTTGTCGAGGTTGGATTTTCTGCATATAGAGACCACGTCCTTGTCTTCAATGAACGGAAGAATCTTGAGTTCATTCGGACTAAGAGATTCCATAAGTTCTTTGATGTCCATTTTAATGGCAGGAATGGGGATTTTATAAATATTTCATAAGAATTGCATTCTTATCCTAAGTTGTCGACTATCCGATCCCGCAATGGGAACTCCCGCGGATCCTTCGCAGTTACCGCGTCCGCCGGCTTCACAGTGTTTTTATCATCCAGGTTGGCATTCCCAGAATCAATCCAAGAGCGCCGAGGTCGCGAATTTCCCTGCCCTTTCCCGGGGTTAATGTTATAAACTCCATGTTGACCCTGTTTTTGTTGCATAGCTTTATGTTTTGGCGTATCCTTGCAAGAACTCGGGACTTTTCCTTCCCTTTGGCCGCAAGAATTTCATCTAGAAAAATTCCTATTGATGTTCCTGTTTTCTTTGCGGCCTTTGCCATGACTTGATTGAATCCGGAATCTCTTTGTTTTGAGAAATCTTTGCGGCCTGCCTGTTTTAATAAGAGGATGTCTATTTTTTCTTTTTCAAGAATTTTTCGGTTTAGTTCATCGTCCGAGCTTATGAAGGCGACTTTTTCTCTTTTTATTTTTGCTTCGCGGATTTTTTTCCGCGCTTTCTCGAAGTCTTTTTCTTCTATGATATTATAACCCATTATGAAATTCTGTTTTTATTTTTGAAAATTTTAATTTCAATCTCTCTTTAGAGATTTTTCTTCGGGCCGGAACTTTTGGTTTTTGGCTTCGCATTTTTTTCAGAAGCCGGATTTTCTTTTTCTGATTTGTTTTTGGAGAACTTTGAAAAGAAATTGTAGATTCTTGATTCCGCTTCAAAGATTTTGAGGACAAGCCCAATGAACAGAATCGCTCCGCTAATGGCGATCATTCTCCAGAAAGTCACGTTTGATTGCGAAAGGAAGACCTTTACGACCATTGAGAGTGTTCCCGGCAATGTTGAAATGAGTTTTTGTATTCCAAGAAGGGGGAGCGAACTTACGGCTGCGGTTGCGCCGATGACGAACGGAAAGTTTTGTTTTTTCCTGACTAAAAAGAACAATCCTGCGGAAAGGAGCGCCGATACAAGAATTGAGAGTTCCAGTATTTTTTTCCAATAATTATAAGATTTTTGAGATATCAGGAATGTTGGCGTTGGGGATTGAGAGAAGCAATTCCAATAATTACAGGAATATTCTTGATGATAAAGATCCCCTATAAAATTTTTTACCGTGTCATTTATGATTTCAGACGCGCTTTTGTTGGCTATGTTCGAACATGAGATTGTTATGTTGTATCCGTCAAAAGGGGCTACTAATTGCGAATTGGTTTGGCAGTAGGTTTTCAAAAGCGGCAGGAATGTGTCAACTTCAGAGCTTAAGTTTACCTGTGTGCCTATCAAATTAAGCGCGACTCCTGCGGCGTTGTTTTCGACATTTGAATAACTCAATGAAGACGTCAAATCCCAAGAGATTCCCACGACGAGCAAGGAAAGGAAAAGCGCGACGCTCGCAACAACCGTGAAAAATCCCCTTATCATTTTTTATGTCAAGTTTGGATAATTTATAAAAGTTACATTTGTGCTTTTTAGAAAAGTAAATTCCCGATTTCCATTCACATCCTTTCCAGGATTTGAATTCTCTTTTCCAATGGCGGATGGGTTGAACCGGCGTTTTTTAATGGATTCGAAAAGAACATTGGGGCGAGAGCCTTGCTGACTTTTTTGTCAGGTTTTGTAATTTGTTCTTTTGTTTCTGCCTGGATTTTTTTGAGAGCTGAAATCAAGCCTCCAGGATAGCGCGTGAATTTTACTGCGGAAGCGTCGGCCGCGAATTCCCGTTTTCTTGAAACCGACAACTGAATGAAGTAAACCACTATCGGCGCGAGAATCGCGAGGGCTATGCCGATAATCAGGAAGATTGCGCCGCTGTTGTTATTGCTCCTGTTGTTTCCGCGGAACCACAAACTTCTCAAAAATATTTCAGAGATTATCGAGATCATTCCGACCATGACAGTTATCAGGGTCATGTAGCGGATATCGAAATTTGCAACATGGGAAAGTTCATGCGCCAGCACGCCTTCGAGTTCTTTTTTCTCGAGTTTTTCCAAACAGCCGGTTGTAACGCAAATCACCGCATGCTGCGGATCGCGGCCAGATGCGAAAGCGTTTATTTGATTGGAATTCATGGTGTAAAGTTTTGGCATTGGCAGGCCGGATGCTATCGTGAGAGATTCTACGACATCGTAAAACTGTTTATGCCTGATCTTGTCCGCGGGCTTTGCTCCTACGGAAGCTATTGCAATTTTGTCCGAGTTGTAATAACTGATAAGAATGTAACTCAGCGAGATTATTATCGAGAGGATCATTATGCTGAAGAAATAACCCGGGCTGAAAGCTTGCGAAATCGCGTAGCCAAGAGCCACGAGGACTATGAATACTGTGATTATCAGGAAAAATGATTTCGTTTTATTTCTTGATATCTGATCGCGGAAATCTATGTGCATGGTTTTTGGAGAGTTTTTCATGAAGTGGACACCGGAAGATTGTTTATTAAATTATTGATAAATTTATAAATTATATTTCCCTTTTCTTTTTATGAAAATAAAGAGCGTGTTTAAAGACGGCGAGAGAATTCCCGAGCGTTATACCTGCGACGGAGATGATGTTAATCCGCCGATAGAATTTTCGGAAGTCCCTTCGGGTGCTAAGAGCATAGTTCTAATAGCAGAGGATCCTGACTCGTCTTCAAAAAGATGGATTCATTGGATTCTTTGGGACATAAGCCCAGAGACAAAAAGGATTCCCGAGGAATGCGATGCTTCTTCGTGTACACAGGGGATAAATGACTTCGGAAACATTGGATATGGCGGACCATGCCCAAGATCAGGGACTCACAGATATCAATTCAAAGCATATGCTCTCAATGCAGAATTGAATGTTCCTGAAGGTTCCACGATCCATGATGTTGAAAATGCCATAGATGGCCATGTTATTGACAGCGCAGTTCTTACCGGCACTTATTCTCTGAACAGCAACGGTTATTCCGAATGATTTAAAGGTTAGGAAACTTTATAAAGCGAAATTCAAATTCTATAACTATGAAAAGATCTTCAAGACGTTGGAAAAAGCGATGGCAAATGCGCTGGAAGTGGCAGCGTAAAAGGCTGAAGAAAGAGAAAAGGAAGAGAAGAATAAGAAGAGAAAGAAGCAAGTAGTAGTTGAACGTGTATTTCTTGAGACAATAATTATTAAAAAGATTGCAGGAAGATATTTTTATGGAAGTTGCAATTCTGTCAATAGATTCCCATGCTGTGAAAGGGGAAGATGTGGACTATGGGATTGGATTTGCTCATGAACCAATGCCAGAGCAATTTGCTCGCCGTTCTCAGGAGTCTCTTAGGCATTTTTGGGGTTTTGCAAAATTTGAGCTCTCGTTGCCTGAACTTGTTGAATCTGCTTTGGATAAAGGAGTAAAAAGTCTTGAGAGCGCATTGCCTCCTTTTATGTGGGTTTCAAAGCGCGGGCATGGAGATATTGGTTCAGTGTTTCTGATAAAAGATATCAAAGAAGAAGAGTTATACCATAAGGGGGAGGGTACTGACGGAAAGAAATGGAATGAATACTTATCTGGGAAAAACGATAATGTTGTTGCAAGAGTTTCTTTTGGTTCCGGAACCGATGTAACAGAATGGAAACCTGACCAATTTGGGAGATTGCATATTGGTGCTTACGGCATCAGGAGATTTTATCCTGCCGACAGAGATTCTGATGCTCTCAATTCAGAGCTTTATGTAAATGGTGCCTGCTTGGCGGAAGAAGTTTACCTCTCTTTAAGATGGCTTAAGAGAGAAGGAACTTGGGGGTTTGATAACCCTTATGGCGATTTTTGTGAGACTCTGGGAACAAGGTTAAGTTGGATGAGAGCAAGGAAAGGAGAATTTTGCCATAATGTAGCAAGATGCACTTCCCATAATTTGATTTCTTCCGCACCTGAACTTGATGACTTTGGACAGCCTCGTGAAAGAACAGAGCCCACTATTGCAGAGCGTATGAATAATCTTGAGACAACCCATTCAGGATATAAAGCGGTTCTTGGGCTCCTGGGCGGATTTGGAAATGTAAATCCGGAAGATGATGTTGCTTCCATGACTCCTGAACAAGGTGTTGA
>CAYREP010000044.1:0-5010 GCA_964423375.1 Candidatus Woesearchaeota archaeon
AATATTGAATCTGAACGTGCATCCATTCTCTTTATACAAAACTTCTTTCGTTTTTTCGCCTGCAATGTGCTTCGTCTTTTGTTTCCTAAGTCGTCCGCTGAACTTTCCGACTTTCTCCACAACCGTGCGAATCGCCTTGTTTTCTTTCATCAACTTCTCGGCGAACTTTTTCTTTTCCCTGGCTTTTGCGCCGGAAGAGAATTTCACAATTGCAATATTTCCAAAAACATCGAACGATCCTTTAACCTTGGTTTTCATCAATCAACAAATGAAACGGCGATTAAAAAGTTATTGAAACTATCAACCGATTTTATAACTTAATATTGAAGATAAAACAGGATGAGCGAAGCGAGCGTCTCTTTGGGAGGGCGGGTGGGAAATTAAGAGAACATTTTATCTGCAAGAACATAAATTTATAAAAACTTAAAACCAAGATAAAACATGAAAGAAAGAGGTTTGCTTTTTGGAATGCTTTCGCTTCTCGCGATAAATTTGGCAAGCGCATTTTCTATAAATGATTACAGTAACTTCTCTGTACAGGGGATACTCTCAAACGGTCCGCTCGTGATTTCATTCGGAGCCTTCCTCATATTTTTCCCCACTTTATTTGTCATATTTTCTCGGTTCTTTAAGGAAAACAAAATGATTCCTATGCTGGTGTCCTTGGGATTCTCAATCATTATAATCTGGGGGCTTAACAGAGGGATTGACTTCAGCAACATAACTTTCAGTTTCATAAATCTCCAATGGGGCATATCGAGCGAAACGCTCTATGCAATATCCCCGATCTTGTTGATTATAGTGATGATTTTCATCTCCCAAATCAAAATCGGAAAATCGCCGAATAAGCACAAAATAGGTTTTGGAACCGTAATGATTTTCTTGGGAATTGTATTGATATTGGTCACTCTTTTCACAAATTTGTTTTACGAGAAAGGCGCTACAGCAGTAGCGGCTCTTTTTCTGATCATTCTTGGTTTCATTTTGAGGCGTAAAAAAAAACATAATTTAGGCGGCGGAAATCAAAGACAACCAAGACAAAGAAAGAAATGGTTTTCCGGACCGAGAAAAAATTGGGAACCCGGCCACCCTGCAGAACCAAGACAAACCAACGGAGTGTTATCAATAAATGTTTATCCGCAGGATTCTGTTATAGTGATTCCGCACGTCGGAACAAACCGCGGACCTTGGGTCGTCAACGTAAGCCCCGGCAGGTACCATATAAAAGCGAAAAGGCACGGTTGCTCAAGTCAGACAAAAAAAGTCAGAGTCTGGCGCGGAAGAACTACAAGAGTTGATTTTAACTTGGGAAATCCCAATATGACGACCATAGCAGGACAAAGAAATCCTTCAGGAAGGGGCTACAATTGGGGAAGAAATAATCCGCGCAATCCTCCGGGACAACAACCAGTGCAGGGGCATAGACATGGAGGAAGACAACAAACAGGTCAACAGGGAAATACTGGATGGGGAAGAAGCGCTCCTGGACAAGGAACAGGAAGAACTAATCTCAATGTCCCCCCCGGAAGAATGGTCGGAAATGTGCAACCCCCATCAACACAGCAAAGCATGAACAATCTGAAAAGCAAGCTTCGGATGAGACAACTTCGCGAGCAGGAAAGAAATGCAGAGCGACAACAAGAAGAAGGAAAAAAGGAAGAACAGAAACAGGAAAGATTAATGATAACGTCAGATGAATCCTCTTTGCAGGATACAGTGAAACAATTAACTCAAGAATACAATGAACTGCAGAGAAACGATCCGGAAAATCCAAAACTAAGGAGCATAATTCAAGATATAAAATCAGCAAAGTCTGAGATGAAAAGAATCCGGCATGGAACTTCTCCCGAAAAAATGAACCATATCCAGTCAGAAGTCATAAACCTGGAAAACAAGGCAGCATCAGACATCCAGCAGGCATCTCAGGCGGAATCAAAAGATATCTCAAGAGAACAACAAAGAATAAACCAAAGAGCCTTGAAAAATGCAAATTCAACCCACAAAAGAAAATCAAGTTTAGACATGACTCCTGAAATGAGAATGCAAAACTCAAGAAACTACCAAAGAGCGCAGGAAATTCAAAGAGAATATCAGGAGATACAGAATAAATACAATGAATTGAATCAGAGAAGATATAAAGAGAATGTAATTCAACAAGGAAAAACCGAAAAGGAGATGAACGCCCTGCGCAAAAAGAGCGAAAAGCTGATGAAAGAATACAATAAGTTTACGGCCCGAGGTTAAAACCAATTCTTCACGCAAATCACTTGAATTTACGGCAAAAACTTAAAACCACTTCTTCAAATCCTTTTGCTTGTTTTTCTCTCTCGCTTCGTCAAGTTTTTTTAGTTGATTTTCAATCCGGTCTTCAGAAAAATCGTGTTCCGCGATAAGAATTTCTTTTATCTTCTCCCGGTTCATCTTTGGAAATTCCATGTCAAAATCTTTAACATCCGCCCTGTGAAAAAGCTCAAAGATTTCTTTCCAGTCGAACTTGACGCTGTCGTCTAAAGCAGCCATTTGCTCTTCAAGGCTTTTGAAAATCATATAGGGCTGTTTGTATCTTTGCACAATTCCAAGAGCGCGTTTCTGGCCGATTCCGGGAATTCCTTTTGGATTGTAATCCGTGCCTACAAGAATGCCGAGGCAGATTAATTGATCAAGATTGATATTCAGGGAATTCAGGACATGTTCAAGTTCAATCATTTCCGGAGTTATTTCAACCCAACCCCTAAGGGTTTTTCTTTTTCTTGCAAGGGCCAGATTTCTGATAAGGCGCGGAGCCCCGAACAACAGCGAATCATAATCCTGGCTGACGCTTGCATAGACTTCTTCGCGCTTTGCAAGATGCGCCGCCTCGGCTTCGCCTTCGCCCGGCGCCTGAATCACCGCGATCCCCATAGCTTCCAGAAGTTTCTTGCTTTCTTCTATCATCTCGCTGTCCAGTCTGATATTCTGGCTGCTGTATCGCTTCATGCTCGTGATGTCTTCTTCCCTCTTCGCTTCTTCATACTTCCCCCTCTGCGCCTCGCGGTTCTCTCTCCGAATTTCATGAACCTTGTATTTTAAATCAGGAGGCTTGCCGTCAAAAACATACACTAACCTGATTCCTTCCGAAAGCAAATTGATATTCCTGTAAAATATTCCGGAAAGATGACTTGTGATTTTCTCCTTACGGTCTTTCAGTGGCGTCCCGTCCGGCTGCCTTATTGTAGTAAGAAACTGATAAAGCGTATTGAACGCGTCAACGCAAAGCGTCTTGCCCTTAAGCGCAGAAGTGTCAAGTTCGTCCCTCGGAATTATTTCGCTGATATTAAGTCCCATTTTCTTTATTTAATAAAGAATAGCTAATATAAAAGATTTTGCAGTCACAAAATTTCAAAGGACAAATAATTCAAAACATTTAAAACTTTAACCTGCCTAAAAGAGGCATGGCGAAAGATATCTTGGAACTGAAGATACCCAATTTCAAAAATCCTTGGATGGTCTCAACGATGATTATCGGGATAATTGCTCTGGCCGCAATTGTTCTTTTGATGGTAAATTATATAGGAGGCGATTCCTTCTCATACTGCACAACTTCTGAAAATCCCGCATCCTCAAATCAAGTTGCGAAACAAATAGGCCAAAACCTCGTCAACACCCTCAATACGCAATTGAACTCCACAGTAAAACTTTACAATGTTTCAGAATTCAGTGGGATTTACCAGATAGAAATACTGTATCAGAACCAGACAATTCCGCTCTATTCGACAACCGACGGAAAGTATCTTATACAATACATTTCGCCCATAAGATAATTAAGCGGCCTTGTCAAGATATTCTTCTTCCTCTTTTTCAAGTTTAAGCTCTTTCCTTATTTCTGGATTTTTCAATATCAACTTTATTATTGAAAATTCCGACATCACTCTTTTCTGGCCGACATGAACATAACCTGCAAACTTCTTTGCAATTGATTTCTTCTTTGCAGTTCTCTGGTTGTTCATCCAGATTTTCAAAATCCTGTCCGGCTTTTTGTAATTTGTGAATCCCTGCTTTGTATCTTCCTTTGCAGAAGCTATCGCATAACTCAAAAGAATATTCTGGTAAACCAAAAATCTCCAATACTGCTGTTTGTAGATTCTTCCGTTGAAAACATCCGAAAGGCTGAGGGCATCAAACGCGCTTTCAAGTTCCCTCTCCCTGTATTCGAGAGGGATGTTCTGCTCGATCCAAAGGGAGATTTGGTCAAGCGGCATATTCACTGCATCCAGAATCCTCAAAGTCTTCTCGCTCGGTTTTTCTTTGAATATCATTCTCATGGCGTTGAAAATATCAATCTCCTTGCTTCTCTCCTGTTCCAATATTGCCGTAGGATCTTCCATGCCGGACGCAACTTCCAGATCATTTATCGCAGCACGCAAATCTCCTTTCGCTTTGATTGAAATCCCCGTAAGAACATTGTTGTCCATAAATTTATTTTCCCTTCTCAATATCGAAATCAGAACATCTTTGACGGTTCTGTAGTCGACTTCTTTCAAAGGTACGAGCTCTGCTTTCTTCCTTAAAGCCGCAAATTTCTTGTCCCAGATATCATTCGCAGTTATGAACACCGGCCATTTGGAAGTCTCAATAAGATTCATCAACTCGGTTAATCCCCCATAATCTGTTCTCGAAATGCCGTCGACTTCATCAACGAGAATTATCTTTTTGGTATTTGTAAGAGATTGCTGCTCCATCGCAGGTCTTAAAACAGAATCAAGACTTCCCCTGTTTCTCAAATCGGATGCATTAAGCTCGAAAATTTCAGCATCATCTTCCAAAGCAGCGACATAAGTCAAGCTCGTCTTGCCCGTTCCGGGCTGGCCGTAAAGGATAATTGCCTTTTTTCCCTTGCCGAGAGATCTCCAAAAATTCGAAACAAAATTCCGGACCTTAGAAACAGCATCCGCCTGTCCTTTCAACTCTTCAAATCTCTTCGGCCTGTATTTTTCAACCCAACTTAACATTTTGCTTCAACCCCTGACTTTA
>CAYREP010000045.1:0-4958 GCA_964423375.1 Candidatus Woesearchaeota archaeon
TTTCTTCAGGTTCATGCCGCAGCTTATTGAAAACGGAAATATTTTTGTTGCGCTGCCGCCATTATACAGAATCAGGAAGAAAAAGGATTATTATGTTTATACGGATGAAGAGCTGAAAAGACTGACGAAAGAACTTAGTGTGAAAGAGGGAGGTGTAACGAGATTCAAGGGTCTTGGTGAGATGTCCCCAACGCAACTTTGGGATACAACTATGAATCCAAAAACCAGAAGAGTCAAGAAAATTTTCATTGAAGATGCTGTCGAAGCGGATCATGTTTTCAGCATGCTAATGGGAACGGATGTTCAGGAAAGAAAGCATTTCATTCAAAGCAATGCAAAGGAGGCGAACCTCGACATATGAGTCTCGGTCCTTTCCAACGTTTGTTTGAAAAACAACCGAAGGAGGCGAATCTCGATATTTAAGATGGCAATTAATCAGGAGATAATAACTAAAACTGCAGATTATGTTAAAAGTGAAATGTTGGGAGAAGGTTCCGGACATGATTGGTTCCACATTTACAGAGTTTGGAATCTTGGAAAAAAGATTGGGTTTTCTGAAGGGGCAGATAGGGGTATTGTTGAACTTGGGTGCCTTCTTCACGATATTGCGGATTGGAAATTCAACGGAGGAGACGAAAGTGTTGGAGGAGAAAAAGCAGCTGAATGGCTTTATGGTCTTGATGTAGACCCCTATATTATTGACCAAGTTAAAGAGATTGTTTCTAATATCTCCTTCAAAGGTGCTAATGTGAAAAATAGTATTCGAACTCTTGAAGGTCAGTGTGTTCAGGATGCAGATCGACTGGATGCAATCGGAGCTATAGGTATCGCGAGAACTTTTACTTATGGCGGGCACAAGGGCAGAGAAATTTACAATCCCAAGATAAGGCCGGTTATGGCAAGCGATTTCGAAACTTACAAAAATAACGGGCTTACTACAATCAATCATTTTTATGAAAAACTTTTGCTTGTTAGAGACATGATGAACACTGAAACGGGCAGGAAGATTGCTGAAAAGAAACATAACTTTATGGAACATTTTCTAGAACAATTTTACAAGGAGTGGGAGGGGAATTTGTAAACATGCCAAAAAAATCAAAGATACAAACTCCCGACTGGATTTTGAAAGGCGAGGAAGACGAAGTCCCTAAAAAGAAAAAGTCGAAGACTTTTAAATTGAGAGTCTGCCCGAAATGCGAGAGCGGAGAGGTGCAAATTGTTTTGAACGGCGAAGAAGGCAAGTCGACCGGAGAATGGGAATGCAAAAAATGCGGCTGGACCGGAAAAAACGTAAAAGAAAAAGAGCTTACGGAAGACGAATTCATGAAATACCTTGATGAAAAGGGGGAGGAAGTTGCATAATGAAGTGGTATATTGCATATAAATTTACGGGAGAAGATAAAGATGTCCTTAAGGATACAATGAGCTCCCTAATTCATTTCTTGGAAAATGAAAGCAATGAAGTTTATTGTAGCCTCTTTGATGAAGGGATGGTTAATATAGGGAATAAGAAAGTTTTCGAGAAGGCGTTTGATAAAATAAATAATTCCAATGCCATTTTAATTTTTTTAAATTCAGATGAAAGAAGCGAAGGGATGTTAATGGAAATTGGTTATGCTTTAGCAAAAGGGAAAAGAGTTATTCTCGCAATAAAGAAAGATCTTGGAAGAACTCACTTAAGGGACTTGATAGATGAGATAATAGAATTTGAGGATATTGAAGAACTAAAAGAAAAATTAAAGAAATTGTAACATGGCAAAAGACGAAGATTATGAGGATGAGGAAATAGAAGAAAGCCCGGATGAAGAAGAGCTGGACGAGGAAGAATCTGAAGAGGAAAATCCTGAAGAAGATGAGACTGCAGAATCCCTTAATTCCATAGCAGGAAAATCCGGAAGAGAATCTCAAAAGAAACTTGCGGAAGAAGACGGCGTTTTGAATACTGAGATTTCCGGTGAGGTCAAAAAAGCTTATCTTGATTATGCGATGTCCGTCATAGTTTCGCGTGCGATTCCTTCGATTGAAGACGGAATGAAACCGGTCCAGAGAAGAATCCTGTATTCAATGAACCTGCTCGGTTTGCAAAGCAACAAGCAGACGAAAAAATCCGCGAGGATTGTCGGGGATGTTCTCGGTAAATATCATCCGCACGGCGATACTGCAGTTTACGAAGCTTTGGTGAGGATGGCGCAGAATTTTTCTTTGAGGTATCCCTTGGTTTTCGGCCAGGGAAATTTCGGTTCTATCGACGGGGATTCTGCAGCTGCGATGCGTTATACTGAAGCGAAGATGGCTGCGATTTCTAATGAGATCATGGAGGACATAGAAAAAGAAACGGTAAACTTTGCCCCAAACTTCGATAATTCCCTGAAGGAACCTGAGCTTTTGCCCGCAAAAATTCCAAATCTCATAATTAACGGGGCGACGGGAATCGCGGTTGGTATGGCGACAAACATCCCGCCGCATAATCTTACCGAAGTTTGCGACGCAATTGTTGCTTATATTAAGAATGAAAACATCACGATAGATGAACTTTGCCAGATTGTCACGGGCCCCGATTTCCCGACCGGCGGAGTCGTTTCGGGAGACATGGCTGAACTCTATAAAAGAGGAAAGGGAAGATTGATTCTTAGGGGAAAAGTTACAACCGAGTCGGCAAAGAACAGGGACAGGATAGTGATTACGGAGATTCCTTACATGCTGAACAAATCTTCGCTAGTTGAACAAATCGCGAAGCTGATACAGGATAAAAAATTGAAAGACGTTTCTGACCTTCGCGACGAGTCTTCAAAAGGAAAAATAAGAATTGTCATAGAACTTAAGAAAGGCGCCAATTCCAAGTTTGTGATTAACGCTCTTTACAAATATACCCGACTTCAAGATTCTTTCAGCGCCAATTTTTTGGCTTTGGTCGGCAATCAGCCGCGTGTGCTTAATTTGAAAAATATTGTTGAAGAATATGTAAAATACCGGAAGAAAGTAATTACCAGAAGGACAGAATTCGATTTGAGAAAAGCCAAAGAAAGGTTGGAAATTGTTGAAGGTTTTCTTCTTGCCTTGAAAAACATTGATGAGATAATTGCAATAATAAAGAAGTCGAGGGAAGAGGCTGCAGAGAATCTTATTAAGAAATTCGACTTTACAAAGAGACAGGCTGAAGCTATTTTGGAAATGAGGCTGAGGCAGCTTTCCGCGTTGGAACATGAAAAACTGAAAGATGAACATGAAAAACTGAAAAAGAGCATTGATGAGTTTGAAAAGATTCTTTCCGATGTAAAGGAAGTTTTGAAAATAATTGTCAAAGAAGTCAAGGCTTTGAAAGACAAGTATGGCGATGAAAGAAAAACCAACGTTCTTAAAAAGATAAGCGAGATCAACGAGAAAGATCTTGTTCAGAAAAAAGAAGTTATAGTCACAGTTACAGACAAAGGTTACGCTAAGAGGATTGATGTCGGGACTTACAAGGAACAGAGGCGCGGCGGAAGAGGAGTTACCGGTTCTGGCTTGGCTACGGGAGATTTTGTAAAGCAAATAATCAGTTGCTCGACCCATGATTATCTGATGTTCTTTACTTCCAAAGGCAGGGTGTTATTCTTGAAAGCTCACGAGATTCCGGAGGCTGATCGATATAGCAAAGGAAAAGCGCTGATAAACTTGATAGGGTTGAGAGACGAGATTATAACAAACATAATATCTGTGCAGGATTTCAACGACTTCCTTTTCATGGTTACCGAAAGAGGCCAGGTCAAAAAGATTTCTCTTTCGCATTTTGCAAAACCAAGGGCTTCAGGAATAAGGGCGATAACTTTGCCTCCGGATAATTCGGACAGCTTAATTGATGCGCAGATAATAAAGCCAAAAGAGGAAGTCTTGCTTGCCACGAAAAAAGGCCAGGCCATAAGATTTAACAGCGACGATGTTCGGGCTATGGGGAGAACAAGCTATGGGGTTACAGGGGTAAAGCTGGACAAAGACGACAGGGTTGTAAGTTTGGAAATACTCCGAACAAAGGAAGTCTTAACTATCTCTGAGAAAGGCTACGGCAAGAGAACCGCTGTGAGCGATTACAGGAAAACCGCGAGAGGAGGAAAAGGCGTTATAAATATGAAGATCTCGGATAAAACGGGAGACATTGTGACCACTGTTTCCATAAATCCCGAAGATAATATAATCATAACAACCGCGAAAGGAATGGTGATAAGGACTAATTTGAACAATATTCGGGTCATGGGAAGAGCTACCCAAGGAGTGAGAATCGTAAAGCTTCAGTCGGATGATCGGGTTACAGACCTTGTGAAATTTCATGAGCTTGAAAACATAAACTGAAGTTGAAATTATTTTAAAAGAGTTCTTCTTGCAAAATGTTTAAAAAGTTCTTTTCTTTGATTTCCCCATGAAAAAGAGCGTGAAGAAAACTAAGTCTAATTCGGTTAATGTTAAAGTTCTGTCTTTTGTCCTTGCAAGTGCCTTGCTTGTCGTCGGCGCCGGAATTGTTTTGGCGTTGGTTGCTCCGGCTAATGGCCACACTTCAGGCCAGATCTACATTGATTACACCGGATCTCCCGGAGCTACGAGCAATTGTTATGTGACTTTGCAGGACGCGCTTGATCACGGGTATTTCAGCCCGCTTTTTTCTTCGGTTAGCTCCGCCGATTGCGTTGCCATAACCTCTTCTGATCTTGTTGACGGTCATCTTAAGTGGGGAAACGATGCGCTTGCAAAAGATGTTGTGATTTCCATTAAGGGAACGAAGATGACTTTGCAGGATGCCGTTGAAAGCAATTCCATAAGAGGAAAGGCTTTGATAAGCGGACTGAGCACGATTCCTTCATTCTATGAGAATTCTTCCAGAATCGGAGTTAGCTATTTAGGAAGCGATACAACCTTGCAAGGTTATGAAGATGCGATATGCGATCCTACCGTTACTTGCTCTTCAGCGTTGCCCGGAAGTTTTTGTT
>CAYREP010000046.1:0-4871 GCA_964423375.1 Candidatus Woesearchaeota archaeon
CGTAACTGCCAGTTCAGTTCCATATAATGGAACGATAAATTTTAATTCAGGGTCAAATAGCATCGGAGTAAATGTCACAGGCCCGGGCATCTCTATAAACGTCACAAACGACACAACAACCCCTTCAAATCCAACAACCACTTCTGGAGGCGGAGGAGCAGCTACGAACACATTCTTTGCAAGCTCTGAGACAGAAAATAGTTCCAGCCCAACATCGCCAAATTTCATACCGTTATCAGGAATGGAAAGCCCTGTAAACCAGACTTCAACCACCCCCATTGAATCATCGGGAATAACCGGGGCAGTCGTCGGCGCGTTAACTTCCACAGCAGGGATAACGACAATGGCAGCGCTTTTTCTTTTGGGAATAGGAACGGTCGGATTTTTCATAATAAAGAAAAGAAAATAGTTTAGCGCTTCACTTTCCGCCGTTTGGAGAAGATTGCGGAACCGATGCAACAACCGGAGTGTTTTCTTCCTGTTCTTTTTCGGCCTTTTCTTCAAAGCTAATGTCAAACAAAGAAATTATAAAATCTACAGCCCGCATCAAGATCTCAAACGTTATGATGAACACTAAATAGATTATTATCTGGCCGAAAAGCGACGGAATCGCCTGGAAATGGCTTAAAATGACGTCAAATTTAAAGAAGCCGGGAGTGAGGAGAGCTATTGCAAGCAAGTTAAACGGCAAGAGCTTGGCCACATTTTCTGAGACGCTTTTCTTGAAATAAGAGGTTACACGCGCGGCAAGCACAACTATCGCGGCAACGAGAAGAATGCTCGTCGCGGAAATATCCGTCAGGACGAGAAGGAAGACCGCCAATATAGAAAACCAAAAGAAAACAACAAACGGAATTATGACAAGATATTCCACAAAATATAACAGGCTCTTTATGACAAGTTTTGGAAATGGCAATTCATACTTGTTATATTGATTCAAATTAAGCCCAAGGATGTCTTTTTTGGATATGGAACTGTAAAAGCCTTTGACGAAGAGAAGATAAAGCAGGATGACGATGAGGATGAGAAAAATATTGAGAAAAGTCTGGCCCCAAGACGGCAGAGTGTTAAGGAAAGAAGTGTAAGAGCCGACAATTCCGGTAATAGTTGAATTCACCTCCGCCATTTTTTATACAGCGCAATGATGTTTTTAAAATCTTGTTTTTGTTTGAAATTCAGAAGTTTTAAATAGAATATCGGACTAAGTTAAGCATGATTGACATTAAATTTCTTCGAGAGAATCCCGAAGCCGTGAAGGAAAACATAAGGAAGAAATTTCAGGATGAAAAGCTTGTAATTGTTGACCAGATTATCGAAGTTGATGAAAAGTGGAGAAAAGAAAAGCAGAAAGGCGACAGTCTCAGGAAGGAAAGGAATCAGATTTCCGAGGAGATAAACAAAGCGAAGAAAGCCAAGAACGAGAAAAAAGCGAAAGAGCTTATAGCGAAAGCCAAGGAAATTCCCGAGAAGATTGCAAAAGCGGAGAAAAAAACCAAGAACCTTGAAGAAAAGAGAAATTATTTGCTTGGTCAGATTCCCAACTTCATATCTAAGCGCGTTCCGCTTGGAAAAAGCGACGCTGAAAATGTCGTTGAAGATGAGTTTGGAAAGCCGAAGAAATTCAATTTCGAGATAAAAAGCCACGCTGAGATTGCCGAGGCACTCGGAATGGCAGACTTTGATTCTTCTGCAAGAGTTGCCGGGACGGGCTTTTATTATCTTGAGGGAGGCTTGGCCCTGCTAAATCAGGCCCTTGTGAGATTTGCGATTGACAAGATGACTTCAAGAGGCTTCAGGTATGTTGAGACGCCTTTGATGCTGAATAATGAGATAATAAACAGAGTCACTGACCTAAATGATCAGGAAATGATGATCTACAGGATACGAAATAGCGACAAATCACTGATAGGGACTTCAGAACATTCGCTGATAAGCAGATATGTTGACAGAGAGATTAATGAAAAACAGCTCCCTCTCAAGCAAACATCTTATTCAATGTGCTTCAGGAAAGAGATCGGCAGCCATGGAGTCGACGAAAAGGGCCTTTTCAGGACGCATCAGTTCAACAAGGTCGAGATGATAGTCATTTGCAAACCCGAAGAGTCTGAAAAGTTTTTTGAAGAAATGAAAGACATCTCGGTTGAAATCTTCAAAGAACTGGAAATCCCGGTCAGGGTCTTAAGGATTTGTTCGGGAGATTTGGGAGACTTGAAATATGAGCAGGTCGACATTGAAATCTATTCTCCCCGAAAGAAAGGATATATTGAAGCGGGTTCGTGCTCAAATTTAACCGAAGCGCAGGCCCGGAAGCTTGGAATAATCACAAGGATAAAAGGCGAAAGAATTGTGCCTCACACGCTGAATAATACGGCGCTGGCGACTCCCAGGCCATTGATAGCCATTCTCGAAAATTTCCAGCAGGCCGACGGCAGCGTGAAGATCCCGAAAGTTTTGTGGCCTTATATGAACGGGAAGACCGTGATAAAGAAAGAGTGATTATGGCAAACAGAATCAGCCGAATGGCAAAGACAATAAAATTCGAGAAGAATTTTTTCGGCCAAAGCCTTTTGTGTTGGTCGGCATGGCGATGGTTGCGGGAACTTTGTTGAAACTTCTTGGCGAGATAAACATAAGTTCCGACTGGTTTTGGTTCATAGCCGGCATTGGATTAATGACTGAAGGAATAATCGCCCTGATAAAGCAAAAGAGATTCAATGCAAAATACAAGGTCCTAAGCAAGGAAGAATTTGACCGACTTACGGAAAGGAAAGACGAAAAGTAAAGTTGTTTTACAATAAAGATATTCTTTTAAAGTGCCGAATTGCAAAGATTATATGAGAGAAAATTTGCCATCTTATTCCGAAGAAGGATGGAACAATGAAGAACAAGCACGCAGATACAGAGAGTCTGGAAACGAAGACAAAGGTCTCAGAAATGAAATTGTTGTAAGGAATAGAGGACTCGTAGCGAAAATTGCAAAGAAGTATGAGAATAGAACAAAACTTCTTGAATTTCATGATTTGTTTCAAATAGGAACTCTTGGATTTATGCATTCATTGGACAAGTTTGAATATGATAAAGGATTCAAGGTTATTACTTATGGGGCTTGGTGGATCAAACAATATATTCAAAGAGAAATATGGAAATATGATAGATTTCTTAGGCTTCCAGTAAGAAAAGAGAATCATTTGATAAATTTAGCGAGAATCCGAGATGAACATATAAAAATTCATGGGACTGAACCAACAGATAAAGAATTTGCGGAAATTACGGGAAACGATCCTAAGGAAATGAGAGAAATGCTCCAACTGGATAAAGGCCCATTATCTCTTGATTATCCTCTGAAAGAAGAAGGGGGGTCTACATTCGGTTCTTTATTGGCAGATGAAAGATATTTGCCTTCCACGCAAGATGTTGAAAATAAAATTTTATTAGAAATGGTATTTGAAGGCATCTCGCCTATGGAAAGAGAACTATTAAAATATCGCAATGGATTTTACGGCGGAAGAAAGAATACTCTAAAAAAAGCAGGGGAACTTGTGGGGCGGAGTCTTGAAGGCGCTCGACAATGGGAAATAAAAGCATTGAAAAAAGCGCGTGAAATTCTGGAAAAGTAAAGGGATAGCAATCTTTAAAAATAAATCTCAACAATAGATTTTACACTAAATGCCTCGATAGTTTAGTGGCAGAACACAAGCCTGTCGTACAATTTTATGTTGTGCAGGCCGCTTGAAACCCGGGTTCGATTCTCGGTCGGGGCGTTGATAGATTTCTAAATTATTTTACGTCTACAACTAAGAAAGATATTTAAATGATGTAGACGTATAGATATTATGGCATACACTGAGGTTAAAGAGAAAAACGGGAAAAAATACTTCTACAGGGTTAAATCAGTCAGAGACGGGGAAAAAATAAGGAAGAAACGGGTTTATCTGGGAATAGATTTGAATAAGGAGAAATTAAAGGAATCCGAAGAGAAAGCAGACAGAGAACTGGAACTGTTGTCCTCTTTATTGAATAAGGAAGAGATTAAGGAGCTTGATAAAATAAAGAAAGAACATTCTAAAGAGCCCAAATCAACTAAAGAGAACCGCTATGAGGCTTTTGTTTCTCTTTTTACTTACAATTCCACTAATATAGAAGGAAATACTCTTACATTGCAGGAAACCTCGCAGTTATTGTTTGAAGGCCAGACGCCAAGAAAAGCCATGAGGGAAATAAACGAAGTCCTTAACCATAAGAAAGCTTTTGATTTTATTCTTCAAACTAAGGAGGACATTTCCCGAGAATTTATCTTAAAGCTTCATGAATTAGTTGTCAGAGATACTTTGAAGGAAGAGCTTGAGGATCAGACAGGCAAGTACAGGAAAGTTCAGGTATTTATCAGGGGTGTTAATTGGTTGCCGCCAAAACCCGCAGAAGTTTCAAAAGAAATGAGTTCTCTTCTTTCGTGGTATTCGAAGAACAAAAAGAAAGTTCATCCGTTGATACTTGTTGCTTATTTTCATTCTGCATTTGAGACTGTTCATCCGTTCGTCGACGGAAACGGGCGTGTTGGCAGATTGTTGATGAATTTTAGTTTGATGAGAAACGGTTTTCCTATGATCAACATTCCGAATGATAAGAAGTTTATCTATTATCATGCTTTGGAAGAAGCTCAGGTTAAGGGCAATCTAAGGCCGTTAGTCAAGTTTTTGTTTGATCTCCTGAAAAATGAGAAGATTAAATTCTGATTCTGTGGGTCTACAACTATTAGATATTAAGGGGAGGTGTGGACGTAAAGAAGATTGAGTTTTGGAGGATTGGGAAAAAGAGAAGTTCCTTTTCCCGACCAATATATTCACCGTTTGTCAGCGGAATTATGTCGAAGG
>CAYREP010000047.1:0-4615 GCA_964423375.1 Candidatus Woesearchaeota archaeon
TCAGCTACGGCAACGCAACACAGCTTGACGAATCCGATTATCTTGAATACCTCGCAAAAGACAAAGACACCAAAGTAATTTGCATGTACATTGAAGGCGTAAAAGACGGAGAAAAGTTCTACAAAACAGCAAAAAAAGTTGCAAAGAAAAAACCAATCATCGTAGTAAAAGGCGGATTGACAAAAGAAGGCGATCAGGCAACTTTGTCACATACCGGAACTCTCGCAGGAAAAAAAGAAACTTACTTCGGAATTTTCAACCAAGCCAATTTGATCCGCGCAGACAATCTCGAAGAAATGTTCAATATAGCGAGCATTCTGGAAAATCCAATTGAAACAAAAGGCAGTCGAGTCCAGATTGTAACAAACGGCGGCGGTTATGGCATAGTTTCAACAGACAAAGTTTCCGAAACGAGAAACCTGCAGATGGCCAAGCTTTCAGATTCAACAAGCAAAACCTTGAGAAAAGTCATGCCATCTTATGTGAACATTCGCAACCCGCTGGACATCTCCGGCGACGCGACTTCCGCCCGATACGCCGATGCACTGAAACATGTTTCAAAAGACAAAAACGTTGACTTAATTCTTCTCATTGCACTTTACCAAACTCCCTTGCTCAGCGAAGATGTCGTCGGCATAATAGAAAAAGCGAAAAAATCTACAAAGAAACCAATCGTTGTTGTTTCAACGGGTTCGGAGTTCACCGAAAAACTTTCAGAAATGCTAATCGAAAAAAATATCCCAGTCTTTCAGTTTCCTCATCTCGCAATCGAAGCCCTCGACAAAGTCATAGAATACAAAAAGCGATTGGCGAGGAGATGATTATTTCTTCACAACTTTCTTTTTACCTACGGATTTTGCAGCAGTTTCAACTTTCTCTTCCCTCAAGCTATCAACAACTTCAGACAAAGTCGGATGAATGTGGATTATTTCTCTAAGTTGTTCAACAGTTCCGCCGCAGTTTATCAAAGCTGAAAACTCTGAAATCAAATCGTCCGAATTCAATCCGATCATTTCTGCTCCAAGAATCTTTCTCGACTTTTTGTCGAACCAAACTTTCAAAATCCCTTTCGTGTCTCCGATTATTCCTGACCTTGCGGCTCTGGAAAAGTAAGACTTCAAAACTCCCGCGCCTTTAACATTCAAACCGGTTTGTCCGACTCCGGCAATCGGCGGATTAACAAAGACAGCCCAAGGAACAGCGTTAGTATTAAATTTCTTCCGTGTTTTTGAATTTCCCAAAGCATTCAGCATCGCAATCTCGCCTTCGCGCTTCGCTGTATGCGCAAACATCACTTTTCCGGTAACGTCGCCAACAGCATAAATTCCCTTGCATGAAGTTTCCAAAAAATCGTCGACAATAATCTCACTGCGCTTTCCGATTTTGATTCCGGTTTCATCCGGATGCAATTCGAAACTGCTCGGAACTCTGCCGGTCGCAACAAGCAAAGCATCGCCCGAAACAGAACTTTGTTTTCCCTCACTGTCTGTAAATACAACTTTCTTTCCCTGATTGTCAGAAGAAACTTTTGAAATCTTTACAGAAGTCAAAACAGAAAATCTCGCAGGATCATATCTTTTCAGAAGTATTTCCAAAACATCCTTGTCCAACATTCTCAAAACACTGTCCGTTCCTTCCAGAATTATCACCTTGCTTCCAAGCTCGTAAAAGAAAGTCGCGAATTCAAATCCGATATAACCTCCGCCGATTATCACAATTGTCTGCGGCAAAGTTTGAATATTCAAGATATCTTCAGGCGAATTGTTCTGCGTTCCGCTTACAAAATAGTCAACCTTATTTAATCCGGGAATGGGAGGAACGTGAGGTTTCGATCCGGTCGCAAGGATTATCTTGCCGCCTTCGATTACCTCCGCCCCCACTTTTATTTTCTTCTTCCCCACAAAAGAAGCATGATCTTTGAATAAAGTAAGATTTTTGTTATTTAAACCTAACTCCACGCTTTTCCGCGAAGCATCCACAATTCCTTTGGCGCGTTGCATCACTTTCGCGAAATCTACTGAAACGGAATCCAAAGGGACATTAACTCCAAACTCAGAAGAATTTTGAATTTCAGAGTAAAGCTCTCCTGAACGCAACAAAGTCTTCGTCGGAATGCATCCGGTATTCAAACAAACGCCTCCGAGAAAATTCGGTTCAACCAAAGCGGTTTTGACATTCGCCTTCGTCGCATCAAATGCAATTTGCGTGCCGGCCGTTCCGCCGCCGACAACAATCAAATCAAATTTCTTAGAAGAAACTTTTCCCTGATCTGAATTTCTTGCAGCTGCAGATTTTTTAATCACCTTCTTTTTGTCCATATTAAAACCACGAAGCGCTCTTTTTTATTTCTTACCTTCCAACACAAAGTCCTTCAAAATTTGTTTCGGGATTATTATCAAATTCTTTCGCGAGTTCAAAGAAGACCTGCTTTGCCCACCCAATGAACGGCGCCACCTTGAAAACCGCTTTTCCGACGAGTTGATCCTGATTAATTCCGTTTTCGAAACTTAATTGCCGCCCCATATTGTTGTCTCCCATCGTCGAAAAATAATATGTTCCGTTCACCAAAGTAACATTCATGACTCTATGAATTATCGGAGTGAACTGCGCCGAAGTGTCATAAATAATGATGTCTCCTACGTGGACATTTTGCGGTTTTGTCCCGACAATAAGCATTATGTCCCCCTTGTCAAACCCGTTTTCAAAAATGAATTTTTCAAATTTAGATTTTGTTATATTCCACTTTTCATAATAATCGGCATGGCTTTGCCACCAATTGTCAAAATTTGAAAAGATATCTCCCTTGTGGTACATGCTGCACGATTCAACAATCGCCAAAGGCAGCGAAGTTCCTGAAACAAGATTCAACAGAGGAAAGAAAACAAATTTTATGACGACAAAAATAAAAATCAGCGAAAAAACCCAACCTTTGAAACTATTGTCTTTCCAAAGCAAAAACCAAAGCTTTTTGAAAAATTTTCCGAAATTTCCGAAAAACTTCTTTTCGTCTGCGCCCATTAGGAACCGAAGCCTTGTTGGTTTTTAAAAGTAGCACATTTCAAATCGGAAACATAGATTAGAGCTCCTATAAATTTTTAAATTGGCTGATTTATTTGCCATGTCAGAGTCAGCGATGAATTAGCAAAGAAAGCAGCCATCGCAGGCGCGGCAACAGCCCTGAAAGCGAGAAGAGAAAATCCAAGGTTCACTGAAAACGAAGTCCTGAAGAAATAATCGGCGAAACGAGAAAGATAATCCGCGAAATTGATTAATCCGATTAGAATCATTTCCAAAACGATTATTCTTATAACCCGGAACCCGGATAGATTTATAGGACTTGGAAAAATTTTCGGCGAAGAGATTTCAAAGTTTTGGACGACAGGACAACTTGTAGATAAGATTTCAAATCCAAAAAGTTTAAAAATATCTATTTCTCCGTATACACAGAGCGTATACACTAAAATGGTTCAGGATATATTCGACAACACGATAATTTGCAGCAAATGCAATGTTGAAATGAAAAAAATTACTTTAGCTAAAGATGGGTTCTTGCTTCGCGCAGTTGTCTGTCCAAAATGCAAGGCCCAGATCGTCCACCCTCATGACGACGAGGAATACAATAAATATTTAAACCTCAGGAACAAAGAGTTTAAAGTTAAAATGAGGCAGGTCGGCAACAGCTACGCCGTGTCTATCCCAAAAGAGATCGTTTCTTTTATGGAATCTCAAAATACTGCAGTGGATGAATTCAACAAGATGGTAAAACTTTGCTTTGAAGATATGGGTCGCCTGTCGCTTAACTTCCAGAACTTTGAAAACTTGGGGAATGAAATGAACGGTTTAAAAGAAAATTCTGCAAATCCAAGAATAGTAAAGGCAAGCGAAGTTCGCGTCGTGAAAAACGGAAAGCCGGTTTTGCACTCAAAGCAATTTTACGATTCGGCCCATCCGGAAAAAAATCAAAATAAAATTTACAGGAGAGATGAATGAATAAAATGCCAACAAAAAAAGATATTCAATTGAAAGTCGTTGAAGCTCTGCAAGACGATGCTTACAAGGGCGTTGCAAGAATAGATTCTGAAATAATGCGCGAACTCGACATAAGGCGCGGAGATCCAATAATCATAAAGGGTGGACGCGAGACAATCGCAATAGCAGATCGCGCTTATCCTGCGGACGTCGGCGAAGGAATAATAAGAATCGACGGAATTCTAAGGAAAAACGCAAAGACAGGCATTGGAGACGTAGTAACAATCTCAAAAGCCAACGTCAAGGAAGCAAAGAAAGTCATGATCGCGCCGGCGCAACAGGGCATAATGGTCCAGGGCGACCCAGAAGGCCTTAAGAGAGGTTTACTCGGAAGACCCATCCTTAAAGGGGATGTAATCATGATGGGAGGCGTCCAGCGGAGAAAAGACCTCATGTCTGACGAATTCGGAGAAATGGGCGACATCTTTGGAGACCTGAACGACATTCTTGGAAGAATGGGCTTCGGCGGAAACCTCGGAGGGGGAGTAACTCAATTAAGATTTGTGGTAGTCTCAACAAACCCAAGCCAGCCGGTTATCATCACGGAAAACACAGAAGTTTCTCTAAGCTCAAAAGCTGTGGAAAT
>CAYREP010000048.1:0-4505 GCA_964423375.1 Candidatus Woesearchaeota archaeon
AACGAAGACAAAACGAAAGTCCTTGTTCCGGAAGGACCATATCGAAAAGTCCTAAGGCGCTTCAGGCAAATAGAATTCTTCAAGCGTCATTAAGCAAGACTTAAAAGTCTCAAAAGCTTATTTTCCTAATGGCAACACCCTACAAATATCATCGCGGAATAAAATTCCCCCCCTTGACTGAAAAAGAGATAGAAGAAAAACTTAAGGAAACTGAGGAAGAAATGGAAGAGGTTTTGAAATGGAAAAAAGAGGAAGAAAACAGGCTTGTAAATGGAAAAACTCCGCAAGCCAGAGCAGCATCGAAAAGAGCGCTCCCAAAAGTCGCGCGCAGAATCGACACAGTCAACGGCAATCTGATTTACTGGAAACTTAGGAAAGAAGGCAAGTCGCATTTTCACGCCCAGATCGAACGCGCAGAATATTGGGATTCTTTGAAGAATAAGAATAATTCTGAAAAAGATGAAAAAGATAGTGAAGAAGATTAAACAATCTTTTCTCCGGTATCTTTTTCAAGGAGCGCATAGTAAACAATCCTCCAATCTTTTGCAGGAACACCAAATCCCAAAGCTTCTCTAAATTTATCCCCATAAACCTCATCGCCTTCAGGGATCTCAAGATATCTATAATTGTTTTCAATAACTTCGCGAAGGTGATGGATTTCCAGCGGACTTTTCGGACGAAGAAGAGTCTGATAAAATCTAATTGAAGATCTATCTTTCATATCAGAATAATGCGCCAAGGGATCATAATCCACGTTCTCTACTGAAGGAACTTGATTTAGATCGTTAACCTTAGCATTTACCTCTTTTTCAAAAGAAGACATGGATAAATTCTCCTCGAGAGCTTTTGGTTTTCTTGTTAACAAAAGCTTCCTCCTCCATCCAGAGACTTCAGTAGCAACATCTCCGATGAAATGCCCGACTCCTGCCCCAAACGGAGGAATTGCCCAAAACAGAAATCCAGACAAACCGAAATAAGCAGATAAAACAAGATCCAAAATTGAAAAGGAAACAGCCCCAAAAAATAGCCCAAAAGTTTCATTGCTTTCCGACATAACATTGTAACTTAAGTCTTCTTTAAGATAGCAAATATCATCATAAGCTTCAGCTTTCAACATTGATCTTGCAGTGTATCTCATAAAAAAAAGAAGGATATCCGTTTAAAAAAGTTACTTTCCTCAAATAAAAAGTTATTTAAACAATTTCAAAGGTTTCTATATTATGGCTCCATAGCTCATTTCCGAACTTGTGAGGAAAACGTGGTATGGGCCGAACGAAGAGAAGGCTCCATAGCTCAGCCTGGTCAGAGCACTGGACTCTTAAAACAGGAGTTATCCAGGTGTCGGGGGTTCAAATCCCTCTGGGGCCATTTTTCAAAATGCCAAAAAAGAAGCTGATCGAAGACGAAAAAATCATCCATAAAGAAGAACGCGGAAAAGGCGTTGTGAAAGGAAACGACACTCTTGCCACATATAAACACAAATGTCCAAAGTGCGGCTACGGAAAAGCTGAAATATTGGACCTTGGCGCGCAATATTCCGACGAAAACGAACTGGTCATGTTAAGATGCGGCAAGTGCGGTTACACCGAAAGACTTGACAAAAAAGTTGGTTAATTTTTCTTTCTATAAAATCTTTTAGAAAACTTTCTATGCAATAAAAAAGCAATCACTAAGATAATAAAAATCCCGACTATAATTTCTATCGGACTGAAAAAAAGTTTTCCTATTACAACTCCAAAATAATATCCCAATACAACAAAAACCAAACTTGAAAAAAAGTTTATCACAAGAGAAGCGAAAAGGAACTTCTTCAGGCGCAACTCGTCCATGCCGGTAAAAATCAGCCCCGGAACCGGCAGCGGCGGAACAAGCTTGATCAAAAGCATCGCTCGAAAAGAATCTTTCTCAAGAAGCTTCTCAACTTTTTTCATCGACTTGCTCTTCATGATTCTTCCGAAATGCTTGTTAATCAAGGATTCTCTTCCAAATTCGCCGACAAAATACCAAAACAAATCTCCCAGAGAGCTTCCGAAGAAAGCCAGAGCAAAAACAACATAAACATTAAAAATTCCGAATGAGGCCGCGAAAGCTGCAGCCAGAATCGCCACAGGCCCAAGCGCAAGAATCAAGACAAGAATTATCAGATACCCTTGTGTTTGCACGAAAGCCAACAATTGAGAAAAGTCTGAAAACATCACCATGGCTTAACAAAAAATCAAAAGGTTATAAATTTACCGACGGATTCAATCGGAATGTCTCGAAAGAGAAGCCAAATCTTCGCTTGATAAAAATTGCAAATCCCTTCTGTCACCATATCTGATTGCATAATTGAATCCACAGGAGGAATTTTTTGAAACATCCACTTCTGCGGAAGATACTCCAAGGGAATTTAGGTATTGTTCAAGAACAGAATTATCTCCATCCAAATCGGGAATAAGATCAGGATAAGATTCTCTTATTTCAAAATCACTAATCTTAATTGTCATGTTTTTAATCAACAGAAATATTATTTAAAGATTATTGCAAAAAATTATCTATACTCTCGCCACGTTGTATTGCATTTCGTGCACTTGAAGAACTTAGTTTCAGCTTCATCCCCGGCCCTTGTCTGGATCGTCCAGAAATAAGCCTTATCATTCCCGCACTTCTTGCAGGCCGCCGTAACAACCGGGAGCATCTGCTCGCCTTTATCGGCTACGATTCCAATCGCTTCAGGTTTCTTCATGGTCTCAGAAATTGTTATTTTCTCGGCTTTCGTCTTGCTTGAATATCCGCAACGTGGACATCCTAAATTCTTTTTCTTCTGAACAAGTATCGAACCGCACTTTGGGCAAAATTCCATTTTGAGTTTTTACTATTACGAATAAGTGTTTAAAAAACTTTGGTTAACGTTGAAATGACTAATTTTACTTCGGCAAAAAGTCCATAACTTTTATATAATCCTCTTGGTTTTTACCGCCATGAAAAAGCTGGTGGTCCTCGGCGGCGGCTTCGCGGGAAGCAAAATCGCAAAAACTCTTGAAAACGAATTTGACGTAACTCTTATAGATAATAAAGACTATTTCGAATACACGCCGGGAATCCTGGAAGCCATAGTTGACCCTGAATGCATGAAGAGCATAAGAGTTCTTCACACCGGCTATCTTGAAAAGGCGCAGATTGTTATAGGCAACGTAAAAAAAATTTCAGATAAAGAAGTTTTTGTGGGAAACAAAAAGATTCCTTTCGATTATCTCGTTATAGCAACGGGATCTCAATACAGTTTTCCTTTCAAAGGCCACGACGCGGTTCTCACAAAGCGCGCGGATGAACTCAGAGGCCACTGCAATTCCCTAAGCACCGCAAAAAAGATTTTAATCATTGGTGGAGGATTCAGCGGCGTTGAACTGGCAGGAGACATCGTCGTTAAATATCCTAAAAAAGAAATCACGATCATTCACGCAATGGATCGTCTCCTGGAAAGACAGCCGGAAAAAGTCAGCCGCTACGCGCAAAGATTCTTCAAAAAAAGAGGGGTGAAAATAATTTTCAACGAACTCGTCAAAGGAGAAAGAAAAGGAGTTTACGAAACAAACAAAGGAACAAAAATTCAGCCAGACCTCGCATTCCTTTGCGTAGGGATAGTCCCAAACTCAGAATTCATGAAATCTAGTTTTCCTAAACTCTTAGACAAAAAAGGCCATATTCTTGTAAATAATTTCCTCCAGATGCAAAACAAAAATAATATTTTCGTCGCCGGCGATGTAACCGGGATCATAGAAGAAAAAACCGCACAAAGCGCTCTCGAACACGCGGACATTATAATTGAAAATCTCAGAAGATCGGAAAAGCAAAAATCCCTCAAGGAATACAAATTCAAAAGCAAGGGAATGCTTATCAGTCTCGGCCCGAAGGTGGGAATTTTCAGCAAAGGCAACTTCGTCCTCACAGGTTGGATTCCGAGAGTAATGAAAAACTACGTCCAAAGAAAACAAATGAGAGAAATGTAAAATGCCAAAAACAAAAAAGAGCGTGACAAAAAGAAAAGAACCTGAAGTTAAATGGAAATACTTCTGGACAATTCTGAGGATTTCAACAGGTTTCATTTTCCTCTGGCCTTTTCTCGACAAAACTTTCGGGTTTGGAATATCCACAACCGCAGCCAATGCATGGATCAACGGCGGCTCGCCAACAGCAGGATTTTTGCTTCACGGCACGCAGGGACCTTTTGCCAGCATTTTCCACGCGCTGGCTTCAAGCAGTTTGGTTTCATGGCTTTTCATGCTTGGCCTTTTGTTTGTAGGTTTGACAATGATTCTTGGGATTGGTCTAAGGTTAAGCGCAATCGTCGGAACGGTAATGCTCACTTTAATGTGGCTCGCGGAACTTCCGATAACGACAAATCCTTTCATGGATTACCATTGGTTCTACGCTTATGCATTGATAGCATCAGCACTGACAAAAGCCGGCAATTACTTCGGCTTCGGCAAATGGTGGACAAACCTGAAGTTCGTGAAGAAATGCCC
>CAYREP010000049.1:0-4287 GCA_964423375.1 Candidatus Woesearchaeota archaeon
AAAAGTCAACAAACATTGTGGGCGGCGACCTTTTCCGTTACTGGAGCAAATGCATTATCGAACTTTCAAATGAAAACAGGAAAAGGAAAGCCATCTTATTGAAACACAGATTTCTTCCCGAAAAAGAAATGCCTTTTGAAATCCGCAACAAAGGAATTTTCAAAAGGGGATTGTTTTGAATGGATTGACAAAAAGATATCACCTCTTTTATTCCTTTAATTAATCTAAGCTGCTGAACCCTTCGAATTCAATTATCAATTCCAAAAATAAATCGCGAGCGAAGCGACAATATTGAAACAGGGGTGAGAAAAAGACTAACTCCCCAGTAATTCCATAACAATATAAATTTTAAACCCTTGATATTTTGGGGTAAAAATGGACGATATCAAAGACATAAAATTCTCGGTTGTAAAAAAGATAGCGGAAACTAATTTCAAATTCAAGAACCTGAGCCACATTTCAAGAATCGATTCCATATCTCCGCCGAGCGTTTTCATCGGCTCAAAACTCCGCTACCCTCTTGTCAATGTCGGAATCCTCAGCCCGCTGGAAAAAGATGACAATGCTTGGCTTTACGATGATGAAAAATATTGGGCGAAAAACAATTTTCAAATCAACGATGTTTTGAATCTGCGGAACAGTCTTCTTAATTCACGTTTCCAATCTCAGGTGCAGGACACGCGACTGAACAAACGTTTTTTGCAAATCGCGCAGGACATTGCGATCGCCTCAAAGCCGGTTGACGTTGAAATTGAACTGAAAAACCGGCTGAATTTGAATTCGGGAAAAGATCGCGTATTGACGCCTCATGGCATGCACGCAGGTTTGAAGCACGCGCGCATTACAGAAAACGTAAAAGTAAATCCAAAAGTTGACAAAGTCATGAACGATGAAATCAAGGCTTCAGAAGGCATGGCTTACCTTTACAAAAACAAATTCGACGAACACACGCTTACAAAAATCTTAAGCGTCGGCGCACTTGGACTGAAGAAAGACAAGAAACTCGTCCCGACGCGCTGGTCCATAACTGCAACGGACGACACGCTCGGAAAAGCCCTGCTCAAGGAAATAAGAGATTTTCCCTGGCTTGAAAATTATGAATTGTTCTTCGGCGAGTTCCTCGGCAACCAATATGTTCTGCTTTTCTTCCCAAACGTTTTCAGCTTTGAACTTTTCGAACTTTACTTGCCTGGCAGTTCATGGAATCCTTCTGAAGAAATAAAAGCTTCTACAGATTCCGAAGGCTTCAAAGGCAGAACGACTTACGCTTCAAATACTGTCGGCGGTTACTACGCAACTCGCCTGGCAATTCTCGAATATTTGAAATCAATCCGCAGGCAAGCTTCAGTCATAGCCATAAGGCTTGAAACTCCCACTTACTGGGCGGCTCTCGGAGTTTGGGTTGTCCGGGAGTCTGTGCGAAAAGCCATAGCCGGCGGAAAATTAGAATTTGACAACGAACCTGCTTTGCTTGAAATGGCGAAAACCATCAGCAAACGCCGATACAACTTCGACAACACGCAAATCCTGCAAAAAAGCAAACTCCTAAAACAAATTCAAACCCAAAAGAATTTGGGGATGTGGTTTTAATCTCGAGAGAAAAGTTTAAATAGTTTTAGGTACTACAGGATCATAACAAAAAAGAACATGGTTGAAAAAGTTGAGATATACAAAACAGATACTTACAAGATATCATTAAATAATTTTGAAAAATCAGTCGCCGAACAGATAGACAAGAAAGTCATGAGTTTGTTGGAGAATCCGTCTATTGCCGACGACATGAAGCACCAACACGGCGGTTATTGTGAAATTCGCGTCGGAAAGAAGTACCGGGTTTATTGCATTAGAAAAAGAAATCAAATCGGCTTGCTTTTTGTTATCGGCCCCGCGGTGCATCATAAAGAAAATTTCAAGAAAAACAAAGAATACGGCAAGATGTTCAACATCCTTGAAAAACTTAACGAAGAATTCGAGAAAGCGATAAAAAGAAATCAATAATTTTTCACTACTTCGTATCTTCCGTTTTTGAAATCCTCTACGGCATTCTTCAAGCCCACCACCACTTCTTCATTGGATAGCATCTCAATTACTTTTTTCTGTTGCTTAACGAGCTCCTTAAGTTTATTATTCTGCTCTTCCAATTTCTCCATTGACATTTTCATAATCCTATAGTGTTTCATACTTTATAAATTTTTTAGTTGCCTTTTCAAGGGAATGATAAACAATTTCTAATCCAACCCGAAACACTTATAAAAGCTATTTTTCTCGGTTTGAAATGGGAGCTAAAGAAGGCGACTTGGTAAAAGTTGAATATGAAGGCAGATTGGAAGACGGAACAATCTTCGACTCTAGCCAGCACGGCGATCACTCGCATCCAATCCAATTCACAATCGGCAGTCATCAGGTAATACCGGGTTTCGAAAAGAATGTAATCGGTATGGACATCGAAGACGAAAGAGAATTCTCAATCGCGCCGGAAGACGCTTACGGCCCTCGCAGAGACGAACTGGTAAGAGAATTCCCAAGAAATCAGATGCCTCCAATGGACAAAGAGCCTGAAGTAGGAATGGTTCTAGGTCTGATGTCTCCGGACGGCCAACAATTTCATGCGACAATCCAAGAAGTAACACCTGAAACAATCAAACTGGATCTTAACCACCCCTTGGCAGGCAAAAGATTGATATTCAAGATAAAGCTCGTAGACATAAAAGACAAAAACGATATCGAATCCGAAAAAGAAGAAGCAAAAGCGTTGGAAGACAAAGCTCTGAACGCGGGAAAAGAAGAAGAGACTGAATCTGAAACAGAAGAAGCTAACGAAGAGCTTCCAAAAGAAGATGAAAAGCTTGTCGACAAAATGGAAGACGTTGTCGAAGAAGCCGAAGAAAAGAAAGAATAATTTTTGTTAAGCGGATTCCAGTTCACAAAGTGTCGCTACATTTAATCTATAGGTTGCCTGTGGATGCCTCTTATGTCCGGGACCAATTACTATTCCCCTTTCAGTTTCTCTTCGTGTTACCAAATAAGGCTTCAGATTTGGATGAGGCTCCAAAATCCCCTCATGAATTAATTTTCTCACTAACTTATTGTCCTGCGCAGCCCCCTCTAATTCAGTTCTCGTCTTATAATGGTCTGCTTGATGCCGCTGCGCCTCTCGATTATAAGGTTTAAGCCAAGAATATCTGTCAAAAACAAGAATCCTCTGATTAAAATCATCAGAATGGTACAAATCAATAATCCTGTTGGCGCCCTTCCTTTGTTTGCTCTTCAATCCGATGGCGTCCCAAACGGTTTCATAATCCAATTGTTGGGTGTCGACAACCGTTACTCCCTCTGCATCTTCAAACTCGTATAACACAATATTGTTAGAACAACCGATTATATAAGGATTATTGCACTAAAAATTAATTATTTCCCCTCTTCAAAATAACACCAAATTTTCCCCAATCCAAGATTAATTTAAAATAAAAAAACAAACTTCTGAACAGATTTAATTAATTATTAATATCTGTCCCTGCCGCCGTGTCCTCTGTCCCTGTTTCCGCCAAAGCTTCTTCCGCCTCCGAAACCGCCGGATCTTCCTCTGTCTCCAAAGTTTCTCCTTGGTGGTCTTGGCGCGTCAGGATCAAAAGGCTTAGCTTCCGAAACTTTCAACTTTCTGCCTTCAACTTCTTTGTCGTTCATTTCAGCGAGCGCTTTCTTAGCAGCTTCTTCGTCGTTTATAACAACAAAACCGAAACCTTTTGAACGGTTGTTGAATTTGTTGATTATCACATTAGCTTCATCGGGGTTGTAAGCCGAAAAAGCTTCCTTCAACTTCGCATCATCAACGCTGAAAGGCAAATTGCCAACATATAACTTCATCTTATCCTCCTTACATCATTTAAGCATAAAAGAATTCTCAATTTCTTACTTCTTATCGCTATCCGCGTACTCCATGTTTATCTTACCTCATTTCAAGAAAATCAGATTATTTAAGGGTTTTGGTTGTCCAAATCGCAATAATATCTGCCCTTTTGGGCTTCCTTTCTCAATCTTTCATCCATTTGCCGATAAAAACGGGCATCAAATTCGGCGCTTGCCCTTTGTTCAGCATCAGGATAAGCCTCTTCCCATGTAAGTCCGGCATAAAACGGAAATCCTGCTCTGGCCATATCACGATAAGCTCCTTGTGTAGAAATCTCAATAATCTCCTCTGTAGGGAACATACTCCAATAAGGAAACCGGCATTTTTAATTATTATTGCCCTTCACCGCTCTTTTCGCTTCCGACTTCAGCATTTTGTTC
>CAYREP010000050.1:0-2053 GCA_964423375.1 Candidatus Woesearchaeota archaeon
AACGCAAAGCATCGGAACCTACCTCATCTAGTACTTCTTCTGCTGTAACAAAATCGCCAAGGAAAAATTTGAACGCGTCTTTCTTGTCTTTGTAATAATCAAACAGCGGTTCGTATTCTCTGCCTTCCAATTCATTCCCCTTGATTTCTTTTACAATCTCGTAATCTTTGTCGCTTTTGTAAAAAGTTGAAATCGCATCTTTTCCCAGCAGGTAAACTGTTCCGTCGGATTTGTCCTTAAGGAAAACGTAAGAAAGTTTTGGATTTACCGTAAGCCCAAGATTTGACGGCAGCGTCCACGGCGTCGTGGTCCAGGCCAAAGCGTAAACATCTTCGCCTTTCATTTTGAACTTGACAACAACAGAATTGTCTTTCACAGTTTGGTAAGAATTGTCCATCGCAATTTCGGCTTTTGCCAGTGGCGTTGAACATCTCGGACAGTACATCAGGACTTTCTTTCCTTCGTAAATGTAACCTTTCTCGTAAAGCTGTTTGAACGCCCACCAGACGCTTTCAATATATTCATTGTCCAGTGTCTTGTAAGCGTGTTTCATGTCAACCCATCGCCCGATTCTCTCAATGACTTTTTCCCATTCTTCCGCGTAGCCGAGAACCTTGCTTCTGCAGAAATCGTTGAACTTCTTCACGCCCATCTTTTCAATTTCATCCTTTGAATTTATTCCAAGCGCTTTTTCGGCGATATTTTCAATTGGCAATCCGTGGCAGTCCCATCCCCAAACTCTTCTGACATAGCGGCCCTTCATTGTCCAGAATCTTCCAAACAAATCTTTTGTAACGCTGCTCAAAACATTGCCGTAGTGCGGAATCCCTGTGGCAAATGGCGGTCCGTCGTAAAAAATGTAAGGTTTCTTGTCTTTAGTATTCTCTAAAGACTTCTCAAAAGTCTTGTCCTTCTTCCAAAATTCAATTATTTCTTTTTCTGTTTCATCAATCGAAGCCATATTCCTTTCCCTCGCAGATAAAATCTTTTAACATTTTTAAATATTCAGCAAACTCAAAATAATGAATTTGCTCTAGATAATAATAGCTATAGAAATAATTCCAATGCTTTCAAAATTCGCATCTTGTTTCATAGCCATATTTTTCTATAGAAACAGCATTTTTAAATTTTTATTTTCCCTATTAAATAAAATAATCTTTCAAAACTTCTTCTTCAACAAAGTGCATCTTTCCGGGTATCACAAAACAGAAAGGAGCTCTAATTTCTTTGCCACGGAAATCTTTTAGAGTTCCATAAAAAATCTCCCCTTCTCCAGTTCCAAGCCGCGAGCAAACCGCAAAACTTCTCAGTTTTATTTTATGATTTTTTGCAGATCTCTCCAGTTCTCCCAAAGCGTCTGAAAACGCAAGACCAATATCCACGAGTATCAGGCTGTGCGCCCCTATCTTAGAATTTTCTTTCACGATTTCCATGAAGCTGTCAGGAGTAAAATGCTTTTCCGCCTCCCAACGCGGCATGCTTGTAATCTTCCCAAATTTGTAAAGTTGCAAACCCGTCTCCGCGACTGCATCCAAAACCGAAGCGTTATATAAAACTCTGAATTCAACTTTTTGTTTTTTGCATTCTTCCAAAATTGTTATATGCGTCGTCGCAGTCAGCGGCGAACCGTAAATCAACAAAGCGACATTTTCTTTTCCGGCTTCCGAAACAATTTTCAAACTTTCAACAAAACCTCTATCTGCTTGCAGGATTTTTTTGCCTAAAGATTTCTCTAATTCTTCAGAAGAATATGGAAATTCAACTGTGTAATTTTCCAAATAAATCTTCTTGCATCTCTTCAAAATTTCAAGAGCTTCTTTTGAAATTGAATTCAGGTTTAATCCGAGTCCGATTAGGTATAACATGATTTATCTCACTGCTTTGGCTTTTTAAGTTTATTTTTTCTTTTACTTGTTTTAACTTTATCAAAACTCTTAAGGCTCATGCTCGTGACGGCTGCAAAAAACAGGCAACTGAAAAAGAAGGCGTCGTTTTCAAATATTAGCGAGATCACAGCCCCGACAAAACTCAAGATTATTATCAGCTTGAACCA
>CAYREP010000050.1:2153-4236 GCA_964423375.1 Candidatus Woesearchaeota archaeon
GCCCTTGATTTGGAAGAAGGCGTTTTCACTTTCAAAGATCCCAAGAAAATCGCGCTTTCATTGAAACGCTCTGCCGAAGTAAGCAGCAGGAAAAAAGCTTCAACAAATTTTCAGTCTGCAATGTCCATGCTGAACTTTTACATCAACCGCGCGGGCAAAAACCTGCCTGCAAAACAAAAGCGGGTTTTGGAACAAGCCAAGGATAAGTTAAGAAAAGTCTCCAGTAAATCCTAAAATTAATCATATAAAAATTTTAAAACTTCCTCCTCTCTTTTCATTTATGGAATTCAAGAAATTTCTCGTGGTAGCCAGTAAAAAGGATCCTGCAGGAGTGAATATCACTACAAGACTTTCGCAGTTTAGAGGAAATCCTCTTTTGTCAGGCATGAAGCAGGAAGCAAGCTACGATTTCTATCTTGTTGAAAACTCTATGCTGCAAACGGAAAACCTCGACATGGAAAAAATAAACAAATACGATTTCATAATCTTCGCATCAAGGCACAGTTCTTCCAGCGAGGAAATCCAAAAAACGCTTTCTGTTCACGCGCCGGGAAACTGGAGAAATGCGGAACATGGCGGAGAGGCCGGAAAAGTCTGCTCAAGCTCGGCTATTTTCCAAAAGCAAATATTCGAAAAACTGAACAAAAACGCAAAGGAGCATGAGCTGGACAAAGAATATTCTGTAACGATGGAAGTGACCCACCACGGGCCTTTGATTTCAAAACCTTGTTTATTCATAGAAACCGGACCGACGATGGAAGAGTGGAACGACCGCCGCGCGGCTTTCGTAATCGCGAAAACAATCGACGAAGCGATAAAAGAATACAAAGAAAATCCTTACAATGAAGTCGCAATCGCAATCGGCGGCCCGCACTACTGTCCAAAATTCAACAAAATCCAATCCAATTCAAACGTCGCAATCTCGCATGTGATTTCGAAAAACGTTTTTCCATTAACCAAAGAAATGATTCAAGAAGCCATTGACAAAACCGAAGAGGAAGTTGATTTCATCCTGCTCGACTGGAAAGGTCTCGGCAACAGCGAAATGAAACAGCAAGCCCTTGGAGTTTTGAAAAACTTTTATCTCCAGACAAGAAAAGTTGGGGAGGTCTCAAAATAATTTCGGGATTATCTTAACTTTCTTATAATTTTCAGCATTCTTTTTCTCTTCTTCCAATTTCTTTTTGTAAACTTCATCAATTTCCGAAAGTCTGACAATTTTTCCATCTAAAAATATTTCCGGATCAATGTATCTGAATTTCTTTTTCAGCTCCAGACCATTTTCATCTTCCAGGGTCTCAAATTTTTTCAAAGTTTTTAACTTGTCCAAAATTTCAGAATCGTTGCTGCTCTCCAAGATCCCTAAGACTTCTGAATCAGTTTTCATAAAATCTTTTTCAGAAATTAAATTTAATTCCATCGCTCTTTTTATAGCTCTGGAAAGAAGATAATAACTCGCTCTTGCCGTTTCTCCACCCCAATGTTCTGTTTGAAGTTTCATATAAGAATCTGCAAACTTTTTTGCGGTTCCAATATTTTCGAACGCAATTTGTCCGTCAACATTAATCAAGTTCTGGAAACATTCAAATGCCTTCTCTTCTTCTAATGAATGCCCCAATTCCCTTAGAGTGTAATCAATTCTGTCTGCGCAAAGTCCAGGGGCATCTTTTTCGAGCAGGGAAAATGATTCTATATTCGAAATATTTTCATAATCAAATCCATGCTTTTCTAAGATTTCTTTCATCTCAGAATTTTTTATAACTCTCAAATGGGAATTATCCTGATAATCTTCTTTTGTCGGATCTCCTACTGCCCAATCGATAACATGCGAAAATGCAGTGTGAGAAACATCATGCAATAAACCTGCAATTTGTTCTTCTATTCCGGCGTTCAATCTTCTTAGAATTATTAAAACGCCCAAAGAATGTTCATATCTTGAGAATAATCCTTTTCGGTCGGTATAACCTGCAGGGACCCCATGTTGCGAAATACCTTTTAATCTTTGCATCGGCGCGGAATTAATAAGTTCAATCAGAATACTTTCATTGACTTCTTCATCTCCATAAACTTCATCAGGGATAAT
>CAYREP010000051.1:0-3976 GCA_964423375.1 Candidatus Woesearchaeota archaeon
TATTATGTTTGCTGCTGTTGCCCCTTCCATTACATGCGCATTTGTAACAACATAACCATGAGAATCTATTATGAAGCCGGTGCCCTGCGCAGAATTTGTCATCACCGTAACAACCGAAGGGATCGAGGTGTTTATTATTCCGGAGAAATCGCTGTTGGAGCTTGCTTTCAAAAGATTTATCTGTTGGCTGGTTTGTTGTTGGCTGGTTTGGACGTCTGACTGCAGCTGGATAAAATTAGCAGAAAGAGCGTTGATTTGGCTTTGGCTCGTGGTCTGAAGTTCTGAAAGTTGGTCTTTGAGAGAATTGTAGTTTCTGGTTTGCTGGACATAAAGAGTTGAGAGAAGAATTCCGGTTATTACGAAAGCAATAATGACGATAGAACTGAAACTGCCGATGATGATTTTGTGGTGGGTCTTGAGAGGCATGTTAATTGAAATATTTTTTTATTTTTATATTTTTGTCATATTTCGTCAGAGGGGATTTTATAATAGGGCATTATTCCCGCCCGCCACGCCCTTATTACGCTCGTTTTACTAGCGATTGACTTGATGTAATTAGAATCTGCGATGTTGTATGGGCTTGGATTATCATATCTTTTTGTACTTTTTGGAGATAAAATTGGTCATAATCTCTGCAATCTTAAACTATAAAAAGTCTTCTTAGCTTGATTTTTCGGACCCGTAAGTTAATGGACAGACTCTCCGGCTTCGGAGCGCAGGGCACCTAACGGTTTCCTATCGCATTACCCTCCCTTGAGTTAGCCTTTAAGGGACTTCGCAAAGACACCGGAAAATGGGGGTTCGATTCCCTCCGGGCCCGTAAGAGGTTGAGCTATGAAAATCAAAAGTTCTTTGGCGGCAGTTTTCACACTGGCAGGAACAGCAATAGGCGCGGGCATCCTTGGCTTGCCTTATGCATTTGCGAAATCCGGGTTTCTTGCAGGGCTTGGCTGGTTGGTTGCTCTCGGAGCTTTGATGATTTATCTCAATCTCGCGCTTGGCGAGGTTTCTCTTCGCACAAATGGAAAGCATCATCTTGTCGGTTACGCTAAAAAATATCTCGGAAAATGGGGCAGGGTTGCGATGATCTTTGCAATTTTATTTGAAATTTATTCGGCGTTGCTCGCATATCTGATAGGCGAAGGGCAGAGCCTTTCAAGGTTGTTTTTCGGAACGGCTCAATACAGTTTTGTTTTCGGAATTTTGTTTTGGCTTGCTCTAAGTTTGCTTGTTTACGGCGGGATAAAAAGATTAGAGAAAGTAGAGTACATCGGAGTGAGCCTTCTGCTTTCAACTATTTTGTTAATATTTGTTTTGCTTTCTCCAAACATAAGCATTTCAAATGTTGCGCAAGTTAATTTCTCGAATGCCTTCTTGCCTTTCGGAATCGTGCTTTTTGCTTTGCTTGGATTTACATCCATTCCAAATGTAAAAGAAGAAATAACAAAAAACAAGAAGTTCTTGCGGAAGGCCATAATCTTCGGAACGCTGATTCCGGTTGTCGCTTACGCCCTTTTCAGTTTTGCTTTCGTCGGGACACTTGGCGGCGCGGTTGATCAAGTTGCTACAAACTCTTTCGGAGGCTTGCTTGGAAAACTCTTGATAGTTCTGGGCATTCTTACGATGATGTCTGCATTTTTTGTTCTTAGCTACGCTTTGCGGGACATTACGGAGGAAGACCTTAAAGAGCACAGATTGGTTTTCATTATCGTTTCAGTTGTCCCACTCGCGCTTTACATTCTTGTTTCCATTTTCAACATTGCAGGTTTTGCGACGGTTTTGGGAATCGGCGGAGCGGTTTCCGGTGGTATCCTCGGGATTTTGATTTTGCTAATGAACATAAAATCAAAAAAGAAAGGCGACAGAAAGCCTGAATACGCCGTAAAGATAAATTGGTTTTGGATAATTTTGTTAAGTCTGATTTTTATTGCCGGGATTGTTGCGCAGATTCTGGGATGAAGTTATGGGAAAATTTAAATACGAGTAAGATTAATCTTATTTATGATAATAAACACGACTAAAATGAGTTCGAGGGGGCAGATAGTGATCCCGCTTGATTTGAGAAAAGGCATAAATGAAGGCGACCGGCTGGTTTTGATTAGGGAAGGAGACGAGATAGTGATAAGGAAGGCGATCAATGACCTTGCGTTAGCAGCTGAAGATTCTTTTGCCGAGACCTGGCTGAATGAAAAAGAGGACGAGGCATGGAAAGATTTGTGAGGGGAGATATAATAGTTATAGATTTTCCATTTTCTGATTTAAAATCTTTCAAGAGACGACCGGCTCTTGTTTTGAAAGTCCCGAAAGGCGAAGACCTCATCGTTGCGCAAATCACCGCCGGAATTTACAGCAAGGACGTTGAGGTTGTTCTTGAGAAAAGCGATTTTGAAAAAGGCGGGCTAAAGCAGACAAGTTATGTTAGGATAGACAAAATAACAACAATGAAGGGAACGAGGAATAAAATACAAAATAGGTTCGCTGAAAAAGAAAAAGTTTTCTGAAATTTTCGAAAAGATTGTTGAGTTTTTGAAGGAGTGAGGTTGCGCTTTAACACAGAAAAGTATATATACAATATTTCTATAAAAAATTATAATGAAGAAGAGTGTGATGTTTGGTTTGGTTGTTTTTGCAGTTTTTGTTTTCGGATTTGTTGTTTCCTTCCACCTCGTGAAGGCAGATAATTCTATTCTGGATAGTCCTGTTTGCTCATCTCAGGGAGGGCAACTCTGTAACTCGCTTGAAATCTGCAATGGCACTTTAGTGGATTCTTCGGATGCATCATATAATGAACCTTGTTGCATTCAGGGACCTTGTGTGAGTGTTGCATCATCAAATTTGGTTTTGACTAAGCTCGAAAAAACTCAAAATAATTCCGCTATTTATTTTTGTGTTAAAAATACCGGAAACGAATCTTCCCCGAATTTTTATCTTAGTGTAAAAATAAATAATAGCTCTCATACTATGGGTTTTGGTTTCAATAAAAGACCATCATATTGGAGTAATCCTCTGGCACCGAATCAGGAGGAATGCAAGATCCAATATCTCAATGTCTCTGATGAAGGAAGTACCGTTTTTGCGATAGATTCTGCTTTGCTCGATTCTTTCAAATCGAAAAATGATTCTGTAACGCTTTTTTTCAGAATAAAGGTAGTTCAACTTGTGCCCCATGGCTATAACACTTTTCCCCTTACTTCATATGACCATAATTTAACTTATTCTTGGTCCGAAATATACAATGAACTCTCAAATAGCAATCTTCGAGCGACGAATTATTATAATACTTTACAACGCAAGGAGGTCAACCAAAACCTAAGCAAATTTTTAATTCTTGAAAACATAAGTTTGTGGAGTTTTGAGAATGGGAGTGGATTAATTACAGACATTCCTGCAACTCCTGAAGGATTATCTAGGAGCTATACAATTTATGAATCCACTTACACTTCAGGGGTAGAAGATGCTAAAGTCGAAGTTGCCCAATTCTTCTCAGGAGTTGTGAATGAAGACTTTCTGAAGGACTTTATCCGGCTTGCTGTTGAGAACAGATTTGTAAATATCCAGAGCAAAACCTTTGATAATAAAACTTACCTCTATGCAGAATCCACTGAAAAAGAGACGATGGTGGGAAGTGAAACGACCAAAACATACACCATTAGCAATTATTATTGGTACAATGGAGATAAAATCGTTGCCATCTCTTCCAGAAAAGATTATTCCAACGAGACTAAGGAGATATTAACAACTTATATGAACAAATATCCCTCGGAATTGACTGCCCCTCAAGGATTCGTAGAATGGATTGTGAATTTCTTCAGGAATCTTTTTGGAATAAAGTGAACCTCCTTCTGATTCATTTATCTCAACTTCTTTTCCAATAAATCTTTGACAAGCTTGATGTCTGCTCTTCCTTGCGAGGCTTTCATCGCCTGGCCCATCAGGAAATTAAGGGCAGCCTGGCTTCCTGATTTGAAATCTTTGA
>CAYREP010000052.1:0-3741 GCA_964423375.1 Candidatus Woesearchaeota archaeon
GGAATAAAGCAAAACGCGACAGAATTCGCGCCAATATTTCAGGATTTGGGAATCGAAGCTATTTTTTCCGGAGAGACCGAGTGGGGCGCATGCGCGCCTGCCATTCAGGAAGCTGAAGCTCTCGGAGTTGATCTTATAGTTCATTTCGGACACGCCGAGTTTTTCAAAGCGCCTTTTCCAATACTTTATGTCGAAGTTCGAGATGAGCTTGACCTGACCCCCCTATTGAAAAAATCTTTGCCTTTTTTGAAGAAGTACAAAAAAATAGGATTTTCATATTCGATTCAACACAGACATGATTTGGAAAAGGTGAAAAATTTTTACGAAAAAAACAAGAAAGAATTTGTCCTTTCCAAAAAATTGGGGCATGTCGCTTACGAAGGGCATATAGTCGGCTGCCAGTATGCAGGCTTGAAATCTGTTGAACCTGAAGTCGATTGTTTTGTGATTCTGGGAAACCAGTTTCACGGCATGGGCGCCGTGCTTTCTGTCGACAAACCCGTGATCTTGATTGATGTTTACAATGATGAAGTCAGAGATCTTTCAGGCCTGAGAGACCGGATATTGAAACAGAGAATGGCTTCCATAGAAAAATTCAAGGAAGCTAAAAATGTCGGGATTATTGTTGAAATAAAGCCGGGGCAGAAATTCGGGTCTCCAAAATATCTGATTGATAAGCTAAAAGAGCAGGGCAAAAATCCCATCCTGATAACCATGAACGAACTCACGCCCGACAAGATCCTTAATTTTTATAACATAGACGCTTTTGTCGAACTTGCATGCCCGCGAATCGCGCTTGACGATTATGCAAAATATCCGAGGACAATTATAACTTTCAAGGAAGCTCTTGTCGCTCTTGGAATCAAATCGTGGGAAGAAATGTTAAGAATTGGACTGGTTTAATCTTCTCTGACTTCCTTCATTAAAGTTACTTATAGCACGGTTCCGTTTTATTATCCTTATTATTATAACGATAATAATAAATACGCCTATAGCCAAAATTCCAATGATAAGTGCGAACACAAGGAACCCTAAGATTCTTTGTAATGGCGATTTCGGAGTGACTTCAAACTGGGCGCTTGACGGCGCGATTCCGTTGGAATAAACAAGCTCAAGGCTTACGAGATATTTTCCGGGAGGAAGCTGATTTGTATTGAAATTCCTGTAAAGATTTGTCAATGAAGTCACAAGGATCGTCTCGCTTTTTTTCTGATATGTCGTTCCATTGTAATCTTTTATTTCATAATTCAACGTTACATCAGTCCTCACCTGATCATTGCTCATCGGAATAAGTGTCACTTGCGTCTTCAGGTCATTTCCCTGTGAAACTGTGGAAAGAGGGTTAAGGACAACGATATGAGAATCGAAAAGCAACTGGCTCGTTTTTACATTCAAAGAAACCAAAACTTTCTTGTCGCCGATATTTATGGTTCCGGCATAGTTTCCCGCAGTCCCGGGAGCCTTGAAAGTTATTGTGAAAACCTTGGATTCTCCGGCTGCAAGAGTTAAAGTATCCGAAGTCCCCAGCCCTATAAGTGCGATTCCATCCAATCCGGTTTGAGAAATATTTATTGTTGCGGAAGAGCTCCCGTAATTTGAAATCGTCACCGCCCTTTCAACAGTTGAATTAACGGTCGTATCAATGCTGAGTTCGGTTGGAACCACAACTATATTTGAAGCTGTCGCGGCACCGCCTCCGCCTCCTCCGCCGGTTTCCCCGCCGCCGCTCGGAGGCGTTACGGGAATTATCGGGCTTGGAATCTGGGAGAAAAAGCCCTCGATATATTTGTCAGGAGTTATTACAAGGTTAATGCTTCCTCCGGAATTAACCGAGACCACATCCGCCTTCGCAAACGCGAGCATAAAAAACAGAAATCCCGCCAGCAAAATAAAACTGAGCTCTCTTTTTCCGCGCATTTTTTAACAAGAGTTTTGCATTTAATAAACTTAACCTGAACAAAAACTATCTGCTTATTATTTCCAAAGCATCCCTATTCTTGAGCCTATAATCTTTTCCGAGAGTCTTTTTGCTTCTTGCGTCAATTGCTCTGATAAAATTCTTTCCGAAATCCGTGTGCAGAAAATATGCAAAATCTAAAGCGGTTGAATCTGGAGGAAGGAGGAAACAATCAGGCAATGTTCGGCCCTTGCTGTCTTTCAACTTTGTCGCGCCTGCCGGAAAAATTGCAAGGTAACCAAGAAGTTCAAAAACTGCTTTGTTTAGAATTTCCTGAACTCCCGTCCCGAATTCAAATTTATCCAAAACATTTTCTTTGATTTTTTGCAATGCTTTTTTTTGCGCTTCGTTTAGGTTTCCTTTTTCTGTAAATATTTTCTCCCCGGGGATGTAATCTATGAGGTTTGCTTTTGATGCCTCGCGCAGCGCGAGTTCAGAGTCTGCAGAACATGGGATTATCATAAGCTCTGGAAATTGCTGTTTTAATTTCTCATAATTCTCTTTGCCTCTTTCAGTGTCAATCTTATTCGCAGCGATAATTGAAGGCTTGCTTTCTTTTCTTAGTTCTGAAGTGAATGTTTTCATTTGTTCTTCCGTCCAGACAGTTGGTTTTGCCGGAAGGTTTGATTTTCTTAGAACTTTCTTTACTTGTTCTTCGTTTACTTTTAGTCCCGAAAACTGCTTTGTTATTGCTTCTGCAATATTGATATTTTCAACTTCGGTTTTTCTCGCGAAGCTTTTCCAGACTTTCATGAAAATATTATAATACCATTTGTCAAGTTCATCTTTTAAAAATAAAATGTCTTTTGAAACTTCGTAATTTTCTGTTTGTTTTCCTTCTTCGTCTGTTGTTCCGGAACAATCTACGATTTGGATGAAAACATCCGCTTCGCGCAAATCATCCAAAAATTGATTTCCGAGCCCCTTCCCTTCGCTTGCGCCAGGAACAAGGCCTGCAACATCCAACAAATCTATCGGAACGAATCTTTTATGATTGATGCAAAAGCCATGATTCGGGTTGCACTGTGTATTAAACTCTTTATCTATGCAGTCTACTTTCACATAACCGACGCCGTGGTTTGGTTTTATAGTCGTGAATGGATAAGAAGCGATTGGCACTTCGGCGAGAGTCGCAGCTTTGAAAAACGTGCTTTTTCCTACGCTCGGTTTTCCTACGAGTCCGATTAACATGCAAAAGAGGGAAGAAGGAGATATTTAAAGTTTTATTCTTTAATTGCAAAGAGAAGGGTTATTAGAGCATATCTTGTCTATAGTGATACGGAGTTCGTTTATTGTCTGATTCTGTTGTTCTATTATTTTTTGCTGTTCTTGTGTTGCCTTGACAAGTACGGCTGTTATTGCATCGTAATCAAGACCGTCGATTGTTCCGTTGCTGTTGTAGTTCACAAAAAGATTTGAAATGCCGGCAGCTTGCTCTGCGATCATTCCTGCGTAAGGTTTTTTTGACACAAAGCTGGAATTAGGGTAATTTTTGAAGTCATATTGAACCGGATTCAATTGTTCTACAGTTGATATGCCATCGAGACTCAAGGCGGTGATGTTTGTCTTAATGTTTTCCGATGAACCGCATGAAGCCGAGGAGGTTACCTGCCCTGTTGAACCATCTACACACAAATAATATGTTCCTGAACCGCCCCCGATGTTTGCAAGAACAAACTTCCCTGCAGAACGGAATGCGTTTCCTGAAGGATTTTCTACATCGAATGTTGCTGATGGTGTGGTGGTGTTGATGCCGACGTTGCCGTTACCCACTAAATGCAAGA
>CAYREP010000053.1:0-2552 GCA_964423375.1 Candidatus Woesearchaeota archaeon
CTAATTGCTCTCCTAACAATGGCCCATTTTGGATTAAAAAAATATTTCAAAAAGAATACAGATAAGATAGAAAGTTTAAGCAAGGAGATAGAAGAACTATACTCTAAAATAATTCCTAAACCTCTTTAATCATTAACAGGGCTGGGCGGGTGGGAAAGCCAATTTCGCGTCAGTGACAATTATAGTTTTCTTTTACAGTGTAGCTTTTCTTTTTCTAAAAAAAATCCAGCGGGAACCTCAATCCCTGCCTTAGCAGACAATTCTCAAACTTTAAAAATTCCGTTTGTTTTACCGATTCATGCGTAAAAATAAAGTCGGTCTTGTTCTCGGAGGCGGCGGGGCAAAAGGCTTCGCGCATATAGGCGTCTTGAAATTTCTCGAAGAAAAAAACATCCATGTAGATTGCGTTTCAGGAACCAGCATCGGAGCAATCATCGGCGCACTGCACTGTCTCGGATACAAAGCATCTCAAATCGAAGACATTGTAAAAAAGACCGACTTCAGGTTCCTCTTCGACCTCGGAGCCCCGCGAAACGGGTTGATAAAGGGAGAAAAAATAGAATCTTTCCTCAGAAAACTATTCGAAGGAAAAGAATTTTCGGACCTTGAAAAACCATTGTATGTAATTGCATGCGACATAAAAAATTCGCAAAAAGTAATATTCAACAAGGGCGATTTGGCGAAAGCAGTCAGAGCGAGCATCTCGATTCCGGGAATCTTCCGGCCGGTCGTTACGAAAAACCGCATTCTCGTAGACGGGGGAGTGCTCGATAATCTTCCGATAAAAGTCCTGAGAGATAAAAAAGTCAGAAAAATAATTGCAGTAAATCTTGAAGCGGAAAAGATAAATAAAGAAGCCTATGAAACTGCTCCGGTGGAAATAAGCGAAAAAAATCTTCCGAACATAATGGCGACGCTCCTGAAAACTTACGTCCTGATAACTTCCACTCCCTTGGAATATGAAATGAAAGACACAAAAAACACAATCATAATTTCTCCGAAGTTGGAAAGCATAAAAATTCAAAGCTTCAACAAAGCGGAAGAAGCCATCAAAATAGGCTACGCCGCCGCAAGAGGAAAATCAGCGCAAATCAAAAAACTAGGAAGAAAAAGATAATCCCAAAACATTTTTAACCCTCTTCTCTTCAACTTTTCTATGAACAAAAAACCTGCAAAAAAACCTCGCGTCCTTGTAGCCCTCTCGGGCGGCGTAGATTCTTCTGTAGCCGCGCTGCTCATGAAACGCAAAGGCTATGAAGTCGTCGCGGCATTCATGAAAAACTGGAGCGACACGAAAAACCAAATAACCGGAGAATGCAACTGGCGCGAGGAGCGAAGAATGGCTGCAAAGATAGCCGCGAAACTAGACATTCCGTTAATAACTCTTGATTACGAAAAACAATACAAACGCGAAGTCGTGGACGAAATGTTTGAAAAATACAGGCAGGGAATAACCCCAAATCCAGACGTTGACTGCAACCAAAAAATAAAATTCCCAAACCTCATTAAAGAAGCTGAAAAACTCGGCTGCGATTTCGTCGTAACAGGCCATTATGCTAGAATAAAAAAAACAAGAAAAGGCTTCAAGATGCTCCGAGCAAAAGACGAGGCAAAAGACCAGTCTTATTTCCTCTACCGAATAAATCAAAAAGAATTATCCAAAACACTTTTCCCGATTGGAGAATTCACCAAAAACCAAACAAGGCAAATCGCAAAACGCGCCGGCTTCCCAAACTTCAACAAAAAATCAACTGTCGGAATCTGCTTCATAGGAAAAATCAATCTCAAAGATTTCCTTTCCAAAAAAATAAAACCAAAAAAAGGAAACATCATAAACCCACGCGGCGAAATCATCGGCCAGCACGACGGAATTTATTATTACACCATCGGCCAGCGCCTCGGCCCTCGCTACGGCTTCGACCTTGACAAAAACTCCGACGAAAAAAGAAATCTCAAAAGATGGTACGTCGCAAGAAAAGACGCAAAGAAAAATGTAATCGTCGCAGCGCCCGAAGGCCATCCTTTGCTGTATAGAAAAAATATTCTCCTCTCGGACCAACACTGGATTTCCAACAAGCCGCCGATAAAAATCCACGGAAGAAAAAAAGTCTACTCAAGAATAAGGCAAGTCGGCGAACTCATTCCTTCAAAACTTTCTTACAATAAAAAAGCCAAGAAATTCCAAATAACATTAAAGCGAGCGATAACAGGAGTTTCCGAAGGCCAGGCAATTGTTCTCTATAAAGGCAAAGAAGTTTTAGGCGGCGGAGTTATTGGTTTCTAAAATTGAATATTGTCTGTTTTTCAAATATTGGGGCGTTGTAGAATTTTCAGAATTTCATTATCAATATAAATTAATCGCGAGCGAAAGCGAACCTATTTTAGGGCGGGTGGGCGGGAAATCTAACCTAAAAAAATCAATCCTAAACTTTGTAAACAAAAACTTTGTCGTAAGGAATGCTCCATTTCACCGTTTCTGCAACCGAGGCATGCTCCATAATCTTTCTGAAAAGCCTTATAGAATTTCCATGCGCGGAAATCGCGACATTGAC
>CAYREP010000053.1:2652-3708 GCA_964423375.1 Candidatus Woesearchaeota archaeon
AAATCCCGTAACTTCTTTCTATCATTCTGTCATCTTTCATGACCTTTTTGCACTCCGGATGAAATTTCAAAACGAACTTCAAAGTTTCCTTTGAACGTGAAAGCCGCGTGTGAATTGCAACATCGATTTTCCGGTTCTTCAGTTTTTGCGCAATGACGCGGGCGTTTTCCCTGCCTTTTTCAGTCAGCCGCGCATCTTTCCATCCGGTGAACCTGCCATCCCGATTGAAAGTAGACTGTCCGTGCCTGAACAAATAGATATAATTTACCATCTTTCAAAAAACAACAAACCATTATTGTTAAGGTTTTTGGATTTTGAATCTTTTGAAACTCCGAGAAAAAGTTTCCGTAGCCATTCAGTATTCCATTCTCAATTCCATTAATCCGAGCGTCGATGCCCAAATTCACGAAGTGAATTTCCTTAAACTTGCGAGCCTAACTTAGGGGCGGCGGCCGGGGTTCGCGGCGGAATTGTGGAAATTCTTATAAAATCAGAAATCTCAGATTATTCAAACTAAAAGGGAATTGGGTCTCGAGGTAAAACGCCTTCCCCAAGCTCCTTAATCACTCTTCTTTCGTCATGGAGATATCCAATAGATTCGCAAGCATATCCTCTTCTGTTTGATAGTTCTCTAAAAACGCTTTCAACCTTACCATTAACCTCATCTCCAAGTGAATAAGTTCGCAATTCCTGAAGTACTAGTTTCCTAAGAGGAAATACTGACCCCAAGGAAATATCATGACCCCTACGATCGGCTAGTTTTAGCATTAGAGGATAAAACTGATTTTTTACATCTGTTGAGGATTCAAAAGAAGTTAAATCCTGCAAGTACATATTTCCTTCCGATAATTCAGTTTCGAGATCTTCCTTATATGCTTGCTTAAAAGCTTCAAATTGCTGCTCTAAAACTCCAACTTGTTCCGAAAGATTCATATTTTTATTGAAATAACTTATTATATAAGGATTTATAGCCTCCAAGGTATATCTTAGGTAATATATTTAACATAATATTTTTTAAACTCCCTTTCCCTTTCCAATTCATAAAAGATGGACTTT
>CAYREP010000054.1:0-1427 GCA_964423375.1 Candidatus Woesearchaeota archaeon
TTGCAAGGGCATCATCAAACTCGTCTTTTTTTATGAAAGCGTAAGTTGAAACCATTGCGATCCGTCTTTCCCAGAGATTTTCAGAGCGCGCCAATTTGTAAAGAATTTTTTTGTCTTTATCCAACAAAAAATCTCCGACAATTCCGGGGCAGCTCAAATCCACCAAATCCCAGTTGTTTATCCTGTCAACATTTCTCAAATAAAATCCGAAGATGTTTTCTCTTTCTGAAGATTTCTTATACTTCTCAACGAGGATTATCAGCGCAGTCATTCGGTGTTCATGAATCCTGCTTTTCAAAAGTTCCTGCAGTTTCGGCAGACTCAAATCTAGATACTTTCTTGCAATTTCTCTCTGCTGCGGCATCGTAAGTCCGATAAAGATGTCTCCTTCGCCGTATTCGCCTTTACCTGTCTTGAAAAACCTCTGAAGAACCTTCGCCTTTTCTCTCGAAGATTTATCTTCAAGTTCCTTTACTAATTCGTTTAACATAAATTTTTAATCTGATTTTTCTATAAAAACCTATGGATTTTAAAACTTCGCGCGCGATAAAACAGCTGAACAAACTTGCAAGCCTCGGAAACGAAATGCGCCTCGCCGCGGAGGAATGGAAAAACAATTTTCAAACTCTGGTTTCCATTATAATGTCTGCCCGAACGCGCGATGAAACAACAATAAAAGTCGCGCAAAAACTTTTCGAAAAATATCCTGACGCAAAATCTCTCTCCAAAGCAAATGTGTCAAAAATAGAAAAACTGATTCGTCCCGTAAATTTTTATCATAACAAATCTAAAAATATTTTGAACTGCGCCAAGGTTCTTGTAAAAGATTATAACTCCAAGGTTCCGGAGACAATAGAAGAACTCGTGAAACTTCCCGGTGTGGGCAGAAAAACCGCCAATGTTTTCATAACCGAAATTGGCGGCCACGGCATAGGCGTAGACACTCACGTTTCATACTGCTCGCAAAAGCTCGGCTGGACGGAAAACAAAAAGCAGGAAAAAATTGAATCTGACTTGAAAAAGTTATTTCCAAAAAAATATTGGAACAAAGTCAACTCAACGCTTGTCCGCTTCGGAAAAACCCATCAAAGCAAAAAACAAAAAGATGAAGTTCTTGAAGAAGTTAAGGAAACAAGTTGATAACGGAATTCGTCGGGTTCAATAACCTCAAAGATATATCCGGTTAGAAAGGGGATATCATTTAAACATAAAAAATTATCTTCTTCCCTTTGCTCTCGAAGAACTTCTTTTTTGCCTAACCACTCTCGCAGGTTTTTCTTTCTTCTGGAACCATAACAAATAAATTATCGGCAGAATTCCAAGCGTGTTGAAAATGAATATGCAGACGAACCACGCGATTTGATTGTTCCTCCCGGATTTCCAAAGCGCAATGCCTTTCCAGACGCCTTCCCAAATAGTCAGGATAA
>CAYREP010000054.1:1527-3668 GCA_964423375.1 Candidatus Woesearchaeota archaeon
CCGGATTTCCAAAGCGCAATGCCTTTCCAGACGCCTTCCCAAATAGTCAGGATAAAAAATATCCACGCAAATGAAGCAATCCAGCTTAGAACGCTGGTATCGTAACCCACCATCTTCATTCTACAATGCATAACTATTTTAAATACTTTTCTTATTGCTAAAAAATGGAAGATCTCCAAGAATTAATTGATGAAGTGAAAAAACTTCAATATTCAGAAATCAAAAATGTTGTCGATGGAAGAATGCGCGAATTTGAAGAACTCGGAAAGAAAACCGATGACGAACTTTTCAAAGAGCTTTGTTTCTGCCTCTTAACTGCAAATTTTTCTGCGCACGGCGGAATAAAAATCCAAGACGCCCTCGGCGAAGGGTTTTATACTTTGCCAGAAACTGAACTGGCATCAAGACTTGCGGAACTCGGACATAGATTCCCGAATGCGCGCGCAAAATTTATTTTCGAAGCGCGCAAGCACCGAAACAATATGAAAAATATTTTGCAGTCTTTTGAAACTTCCTCCGATTTAAGAAACTGGCTCGCGCAAAATGTCAAAGGTCTCGGCATGAAGGAAGCTTCGCATTTCCTGCGAAACATCGGTTACAAAAATCTCGCAATAATAGATTTCCACATTGTGGACTTGCTCGTAAAATTCAATCTTATCGAACAGCCAAAGTCTCGTTCTTTAACTGCGAAGCAATATCTTGAAATAGAAAATGTTTTGAGAAAAATATCCGGCGAAACAGGACTGAATCTTGGAGAACTTGATTTATATCTTTGGTACAAAGAGACAGGAAAAATCTTGAAATAAATCTCACAAATTTTCCAAACAAACAGATTCCCCCGCATTCGAAGCCCGGAAAACTAATTAGAGTCCTCCAAATATGGGCAGTTTGAAAGGATCATAGATTATTCTTGATCCTGGGCCTAGCTTAAAAGTATATTGATTAGAAGTCAATTCAGAATCAGGGACAAAAAATCCTTCTTCATGTTCACATCTGTCGGGCATATCTCTTTTTTGGTGATAAATTGCTACTGCATGATCTTGGGATGTTAGTGTCGCTTCAAGACTCTCAGAACATTTAATAGGCAAGCTCATCTCACCAATTTTAATACTTGGTTGAGAAAGAAACAGCTGCCTTTGGACTCCCATGAACATTGGGTCAGATCTCAATATTGCCTGCAGTCTGTATATTCCGTTAACAAGTTCTGTTTTAAAATAATCGCCTCCAACATATTCACTGGCCCTTCGGTAAGTTCCTCCTTCGAGACTTTTTTGTTCGCTTAAAGAACTTCTCATCAAAGCTAAATCTATCCGGATTTCAAAATCTTTAAGATATTCTTCCATTCCGTCAGATACCCTTTTTAACATAACTTCCACGTATTTAGTATCATTCTCGATCATGCCTCCAAGGCAATTTTAAAATATTTAAGCTTTATCGTATCAGAATTATCTTCCTCTAGATGTAGAATTATAACCTGTCTGTTGGTTCTTTTCCTGCTTTGGAGATTTTGCTTTTGCAGTGTGCTTTTCAGTCTTCGCAATCTGTTTTTCGATTTTCTCTTCAGCTTTGACAGTTGCAGCTTCTTTCTCCTTAGCTTCTTCTTTCTTTTCAGATTCAACAGTTTCTTCAGTTGATTCTGTTTTTTCCTCAGAACTTTCAGTTTTCTTCCCGGCTGCGGCTCCTGAAGCTGTCTCTTTCAACTTTTCCATCATGGATTTTTTGCTTTGCGCAATTTCCGCAGCCTTCGCATCGCGCTTCTCGAATCTCGCTTTCTTGAACTTCAAATCGTTTGTAAGTTCCGCAAGTTCAACGCGAACGATTCCGTCTTCCTTGACTGCCTTGACTTTGATTTTTGTCGCAGGGTGTTTTATCCCTCTGCTCCAAAGCGCTTCGTTCAAAAGTTTATCGATCTTGATTTTGTTGAGATCTTTGTCATAAACTTTCATATGTCTTGCCAAGAATTCTTTCACAGCTTTCACCGCCTTGTTTGTTCTTTTGTATACTGAAACTTTTCTCCATTCAGGCCTAAGTGGAATTACATATTCTCTCTCAACTTTATCGCTTTTTGTTTCGATTTTTTTGTCTGCCATTTTCTAATTATCCAAAGTGGGACTTCCTTTGTTTTCTTGGTTTAATGTGAA
>CAYREP010000055.1:0-3604 GCA_964423375.1 Candidatus Woesearchaeota archaeon
TGGGCGCATGAAGTCACCGGATACATGACATTATTGGGATTTTGCGAATGGTCAAAGCCCAACGCATGGAGGAGCTCATGAATCGCCACATTCGGAGTTGGGCAACTGGATTCCCTGAGCAAAAGTATTTTTCCTTCTTTTATGACGTTGAAATTGCCCGATTTTGTAATGTTCACCGGCCCGCCTTCGCCTGCAACAAAATATTTTTCATTCACTACGACTTTGCTGTCGCATGTCACGCTGATTTCGGGATTGGAATTGACCGGATAAAAATTCAGTACTGTAAGATTTTCAAGAGTCGCCATGGCTTCTTTTATGTTCGCTTGTTTTTGCAAAGTGCAAAGTTGCGAATTAATTGAGTATGAAATATTTTCTGAGGGATATCTCATATTTGGATAAAACTGCATGTTCAGGGGAATCGAAGAGTTCAGGCTGAAATTGGAATTTTCCGGCGACTGGACATAAAAGTTCACCGGGCTGAAAGGCAGGAACCAATAAACCGCCAACAGAACCAAAACAAGAAAAGCAAATCCCCCGCCGAAAGTCGCCTTCACCCATCTTCTCTCAAAGAAAGATTCTTTCAGTTCCAGGCTTTCTACAGGGTCCCCCAAATCGGAATCCTTCGGGGTTTTATCCTTTTTTAGCATAGCCCTTCAGTGGAACGGCTTGTAAGACCTCCGTCTGGTTTGCAGACAAAAACCAGCGGCTTTTTGGAGCCGTCAGGATTATTGAATCTTGTTGCAACCAGTATGGCTGTACTGCCGGCGCCGTACGAATTTATATCTGCAGTCTGGCTGGAAGTTCCCCATGTTTTAAGAAAGTTGTTCGCTTCCGCGGTGGAATTTGTTTTCGTGCTTTGCAGGATTGTCACAGTGGCGTCGTATTTTGAATTTATTATCTTCCCGCATTTGTTTATGTTGTCGATGCAGGCCTGTATTTGCGGGTCCGAACTTGTCGAGTTCGAATTCCCAAAAGTGAAGTTGAATGGCAGCTTGAAATTTATTGGACCTCCGCTGCTTGACACATAAAAATAAATCAAAACTATGGCTATGACCACAATGATGAGCGCCGCCCCTTTATGGCTTTTCTTCTTTTGGGGCTGCATCGGAACATATTCTTGATGCCTCTTTTTCATAGGCAGATTACACGAATATGATTAATAAACATTATGCTTTTATTTTGCCTTCCTGCCAGTCCCTAAGGATTTTCTTAGCTGTCTTCTCTTCGTCCACCGTGTTGCCTTTTCTAAGGTAATTCATTTTCCTTCCGACTTTTTCTATGAGCTCCTCAGGATCTCCGCCGGCCGCGACTTGGTAATATTTTTCAAGCATCTCGGGGTATTCTGACATGATGCTTCCGACGACGATCCCCGGATTTTTTGTTTTGTCCCACATGACTGCGCCGATTTTCGAATGTTTCGCCTGATTTACCGAAAGAAGAGGATTTTCGTCTTCAAGGATTATTCCCGGAGTGTCAATTAAATAAAGGCCTTTCGCCAGCCTTATTTTCTGGAAAGATTTCGTATATCCGGATTCCGAAGATACCTTGGCGGATGATTTGCCTGAAAGGATATTGGCAAGCGAACTTTTTCCGGTGTTTGGATAGCCGATTATTCCGACATTGACATCGTCTTTCTTTATTTTCTTGGCTTCCTTTTTCACAAGTCTCCTCAGCGTTACGGTCCCTCTTCTTGCTTTCGCCGAAAACAGCACAAACGGCCTGATATCTTCCAATTCTATCTCATTGTGAATCTTTTTCAAATCAGCGATGTCCGACTTGTTTATCACATAGATTATTTTCTTTCCAAGAGAAGCTATTTTCTCTTCAAGTTCCTTTTGTCGGGTTCTTTCTATGAATCTCGCGTCAAGCACTTCAAGCAAGATATCTGAATTCTCTATGACGATGTCGACTATTTCCGCGACGGATCTTCTGTGGTTGTTGACAGAATCGCTCTTGTTTCTTGTTTTCTTCGATTTTCCGAAACTGTTTGCCATTTTATATTATCAAACTAAAAAGGTGAATCCATTATATAAAGTTAGCCCAAAAAATCTTGGCACATAAAACTTTTTATAAGCTGGCTCTTTAAGACTTTCATGGAAGAAGAAAACACGGAAGCTCAGGCTCCCGAAAACGCAGAGGAATCTGCTGAAAACCAGGGCAGCGAAGAAGAAAAGCCTGAAGAGAAAAAAGAGAAAACCAAAGAAGAAGATTCTGGCTCTGAAGAAAGTTCAGAAGCGGATCCGGAAGTTCCGGCAGAAGCTTCCTCTTAAAAAAATTTATTTTTTATTTATTCTTTTTATTTTTTATTTGAAGCCTTGCCCCCTTCAACGCGATTCCAAAACCTTTCATAGAGATAATATAATCTCGCAGGATAGAGATTTGTCACAATCACAGCGCCAGTCGCAAAGGCAATTTTTCCAGTGAAGAAGCAACACAATAAAATCAAAGTTTTCAAAAGCAATCTTTTCCCCGTTTCTTTTCTTCTTCTGGGCTTTTCCTCTTTTTGTCTATAATTTTTAGAATTCGCTGCCTTGAGAGGCAGGTTTAAAACTTCCCTTGTTCTATATTGCGCAATGAAAAAAGCGGTGAATAAACCTATTCTTGCCGGAACTGTTCGAGTGAGATCAAAAACCCTGAAACCTGTAATCTATAGAAACGGAAAATGGCTTGCATCTTCAAAGAAGTTTCCTGAATTGCAAACAGTTGTTCAATTATTCAAAGCTCACAAAAATTTTGACATCCTTATTGATACTAAAAATCCGCAGTTTTTGAAAGGCCAGCTCTCTCCCGACGGTAAAACCCAGGGCGCGCGGATTCCTGTTTTGCCTGACGGAAGAAAATTGGACAAGGCTTTTTCTTTATTCGCCCAAGAGTTAGCGGTGCATGACGAGTCATCAAATACCCACTGGGATGTTCTCTACAAAAACCAGGGAGGAACTTATTCATATGTATACACTCTCGACAAAGATGCAAGTCACAGGAATAAGAAATACGACGAAGTCGCGGAGTTTGAGAAATTGTATCCGAAAATTGAGACTGCGGTGATAAAGTCGCTTGCGGATGAATCTGATTTGCTGGCTCTGGCAATATATACTCTTTTGAAAACCTATATGCGCGTCGGCAACGAGATGTATTACAAGGCGCACGGCCACAAGGGCCTTACGACATTAAAGAAAGAAGACATCTCCATAAAAGGAAAGACAGTTAGATTTTCTTTTCTCGGAAAAGACGGAGTTCCCTGGGACATCTCTCATGAATTCCCACAACAATACATCAACAGGTTGAAAAATCATCTTAGAACTCTGAAGAAAGGAGATTATGTTTTTGCTGATAAAGCGGGAAAACCTTTAAGCGATATGCAGTTCAAGCATGCTTTTGAAAAGTATTGCGGAACTGCTTTTTATCCTCACATCGTCCGTTCATATCATGCAACGCTACAGTCTGAACAATTTTTGAAGGACCACAAAAACAAGTCTGCCACCAAGCAAGAGGTCCAAGAACTTTTCTTATCAATTGCCGATGAACTCGGTCATAAAAAGTTCGTGAAAAAAACCGGCCAATGGGAAGATAGTTTCACAGTAACAATCCACCATTACATCAAGCC
>CAYREP010000056.1:0-3109 GCA_964423375.1 Candidatus Woesearchaeota archaeon
TTTCCCGCAATAGAAATGTTTATAAATTATTCAGCAACTGATAGATTATGGTTAACGGAATAGAGAGACCTTTGGATTTGTTGAACAATTCAAAAGGCAAAGAAGTGCTCGTGCAGCTCAAGGGAGAGAAGCAGGTTGTCGGGACGCTTTTGGCTTTTGACATTCACATTAACTTGGTCTTGGACAACATAAAAGAAATTGAAAACGGCGAAATCAAGAGAAGCCTTGGACTGAGTTTTTTGAGAGGCGACACAATCATATTTATTTCTCCATCATCAACAGCTTTGAAAAAGGATTAAGATTTGAAGATTTTTGAAATCATTAGACCTTAAATTTTTAACTCTGCGAATATTGGGTAATGGTCGGATGCTTTTTCCGTTAAATTATTTTTGATTATTCCGGAATTTAAAACTTTGAATTCTTTTGAACAAAAGATGTAATCAATCCTCATAAGATTATTCCCTGAGAGTTTTGTATGGTAAGAATAATCCTGTTTTTTATTTTTCTCTTTGTAAGTATCGATTAAATCTTGGCTAAGGAGAAATTTCACAACCTTCGCCTTGAGGATTTCTTTGACAACGTCTTTTGCTTTTTGTTTGTTTTTTAATTTTTTTGAAAAATTTTCCAGTAATTTCTCTTTGTCGTAATAATCCTCGGGAGACGTTGCATTGAAATCTCCTGCAACTATAAACGGATCTTTTTTTCTTTTTATTAACTCCCTAAACAATCTTTCTTTTTCTTCGGGATCATTGTGGGGATTTGGGTGTATCCCATCTACATGGATTATCTTATCTTTTATTTTTATTGAGGTCTTTATCCACCTCGATTTTGGGAGCAAAAATTTTGTTTTTTCGATTATTGGAAATTTGGACAAAATTCCTATCCCAAAATCTCTTGTGGGTATTTTTTTGGATGCCAAGAAGCCATAAGGATAGTTGAATATCTTCTTATAATCTCTGGGCGCTCTATTGTTATTTACATGTTCTGCTTCAGCTAGAATTAAAATGTCTGGGTTTTCATTTTTTATTATTTCTTGAGCAGCTCTCTTTCGTTGTTCATTTGGGATGAGTAAACCTTCTTTATTCTTGTCAAAAAATCCTTCTTTTATATTATATTCCATAACTTTAATTTTCATATGAAATGGAGACCCATGATAACTATAAATCTTTTGGCTAATTGTAATTAAGCTAATTAACAACAAATAAAAACTATCTTTCCTTTTTCAATTCATGGAAAAAATAAAGCTAACTTTCTTAGGAACTAGCGATGCTGTCCCAAGCGCGCAGAGAAATCATACAGCGATTTTGCTTAATTACAAAGATGAAAATATTCTTGTGGATTGCGGTGAAGGAACGCAGAGGCAGTTTCGGAAGGCGCATCTTAATCTGATGAAGATTACACGAATTTTAATCACGCACTGGCACGGCGACCATACACTCGGTATTCCCGGCGTGTTGCAATCGCTGGCGCTTGGCGAGTATAATAAGGTTCTGGAAGTGTATGGGCCGAAGGGAATAAAGAAACATTTTCAGGATATGCTGAAGGCTTTTCCTTTTACAAAAGATTATGAAATAAAAGTTCATGAAATTTCAAACTCTGGAAAATTTTTTGAGACTAACGATTTTTACCTCTCCTCTGAAAAGATGGCGCACACTACTTTTTGCAACGCTTACAATTTTGTAAAAAAAGGCCAGTTGAGAATTGACCGCGAGAAATTGAAAAAAGCAAAAATTCCGTCGGGGCCGTTGCTTAAGAAATTGAAAGAAGGAAAAGACATTTCTTACGAAGGGAAAAAGTTTTTGGCTAAGAACCTGACATATCAGGAAGGCGACAAGAAAATTTCTTTTGTTCTTGATACTGCGATGAATCCGCGAATCGTGCCTTTTGTCAAAGATTCGGATGTTTTGATTTGCGAGTCAAGTTTCAGCAAGGAGCTTGAAGACAAGGCCCAAGAGAAGGGGCATATGACTTCGGAACAAGCTGCGAAAATAGCGAAAGATTCTGATTCCAAAAAATTGATATTAACTCATATCAGCCAGAGGCATGAAAAGAATTCCAAGGAAATTCTAAAAGAGGCCCAAAAGGTTTTCAAGAATGCGGTTTTGGCCGAGGACCTTAAGAGTTTTGAGGTGTGATGAATAATTCAAAAGCAGAAAAAATCCGGGACGGAATCTATAAAGATAAGGGAGAGAATCCTGTTTATTATTATCTTGAACTTTCCGGCAAGGTAATTGATGAAAGCATGAGAGTATTTCCTGTAGATCTTAATGAATTTTTGGACACTAAAGTTTTTGTTAAGTATATCCCTTCTCGCAGGATGTTCAAGTATCTTTTGGAACATGAACTTCTTGAAAATTAACTAAATAGAAAAGTTTTAAATGGATTCTTTTACCTTATTTATACAAGCTCCTGTAGCTCAGCGAGGACACCTACGGTTTCCTTCGCGTAACCTTCCCTCACGTTTTTAAACGCGGGTTTGTTCGCTACAGGATACAAGCTCCTGTAGCTCAGCCTGGATAGAGCATCAGACTTCTAATCTGAGGGTCGCAGGTTCAAATCCTGTCGGGGGCACGTTTAAAATTAAAAGGACAAATGCGGAGATGGCACAGTGGTTACTGCAATCGGTTGCAGCCCGATTTTTCCCGGGTTCGAATCCCGGTCTCCGCTTTTGTTTAAAATGGCTAAAATAGTGAAAAAAGCATACAGAGAACTTTTTGAAAAGGTTTTATCTGGAGAAAAGAATTTTGATTTAAGATTGGATGATTTTGATGCTAAAGAAGGAGATATTCTTGTTTTGAGAGAAATTGATTCTGACAGGAATTTTACTGGGCGTGAAATTGAAAAAGAAATCACTTTTGTTATGAAAACAAATAACTTGGATTACTGGAGTGAGGAAGAAAAAAATAAAAAAGGATTTGTTGTAATGGGTTTAAAATGAGCAGAGGAAAAGTATATTTAATTCACGGATGGGGAGGAAGTTCAGAAGGAGGCTGGTTTGACTCTCTTAAAGAAGAGCTTTCCAAAAAAGGATTTGATGTTAAGGCATTTGACATGCCAAATACTAATGAACCAAAAATAGAAGAATGGGTAAAATATCTTGAGGAAAATA
>CAYREP010000057.1:0-3086 GCA_964423375.1 Candidatus Woesearchaeota archaeon
AAACTCTGGAAGATTTCAGGCCACTGGGACAAGTACAAGGAAAATAATTTTGTAACAGACTACGAAAAACGCAAATTCCTTGTCAAGCCGATGAACTGCCCTGGCGGAATGCTTGTCTACAAAGCCAGACCAAAGTCATACAAGGACCTGCCTTTAAGAGTCGGCGAAATCGGAGTTGTCCATCGAACCGAACTTTCAGGGGTTCTTGCGGGACTGTTTAGGGCAATCCAGTTCACCCAGGACGATGCGCATATATTCTGCGCCGATGAAAAACAAGTTGAAGAAGAAATCTTTGGAGTCATGAACCTCATAGATTTATTCTACAAAAAATTCAACCTCCCCTTTGACCACATTGAGCTTTCAACACGCCCGGAAAAAAGAATCGGAACAGACGAAATGTGGGACAGGGCTGAAAACCTGCTTGAAAAGGCCTTGAAGCAAAAAAAAGTAAAATACAAAATCAACGCCGGCGATGGCGCTTTCTACGGCCCTAAAATAGACTTCCACGTAAAAGATTCTCTTGGCAGGACCTGGCAGCTCTCAACTATCCAGCTTGACTTTTCCCTGCCCGACAGGTTTGAACTTGAATACACCGACAAGGACAACAGCAAAAAAAGGCCGATCATGCTCCATCGGGTCATTTACGGCGCAATCGAAAGATTTCTGGCAATCCTCATAGAACATACCTCCGGAAGACTCCCAACATGGCTCGCTCCGATGCAGGTTCGCGTTGTAAGCTTCACGGACAGAAATGAAGATTATGCAAAGCAAGTCATCAAAGAAATTGGGGGAAAAATCCCAAACATCAGATTGGACGCGGACTTCCGCAGCACCACGGTTCCTGCAAAAATAAAAGAAGCCGAAATAATGAGGATCCCTTACATTATCGTCGTCGGCGACAAAGAAGAAAAATCCAACACGGTTGCAATCCGCGAACGCGGCAGCAGCAAAATTCAGGTAATGAAAACTGAAGATTTCATAAAAAAAGTCGAAGAAGAGATTCGTGGAAGGATTTAATCTCTAAACTTCTGAGCATAATCTGATAAAGCTATTTTTAAAACCTCAACAGCTCCTTCATACCCCACAGCGTTTTCCAAATTTGGTATTGAAGATAAAAGTATGTGAGCAAACTCAAAATATGCCCTTGAAAAAGCATCTCTATTGCGCCTTCCGCGAACTGTCGCAATTCCTTTAGAATAAGATTCATCTAAACGAGAAACTATCCCTTTCCACTGATCGTCTATCTCTTCTTGAAAAGACTTTGCTTCTTCCAGTTGACGAATTTTCTTAAGAGCTAATCTGCCCATCATTGTGGGGCGAACATACTCGACCATAGTTTCCAAATGGAAATTGATTTTATAAATATTTATGTAGAAAAATGTTGCAAAAACATATCAATGAGATTGATGTCCGGCTTCTATGTTTCCGACATATTCAAGCAACTTCTCTTCAAAAGTTCCGGGAGGTTCACCTAGAAGATAACCTTCATCAGCCATAATTGCAGTAGCAGCATAAACATCTTTTGAATATCCTCTCGAAGAATGAACAGACCTTGTACCAAGACTATCTTTTCTTGCAGCCAAAACATCACGGATTCCTAGAGCATATTCTCTTTGAAAATTAGCTCTATCGCTCCCGCGTATGCGGCTAAATTCCCGAAGATAAAACTGTTCTCTTTCAGAAATCAAACCCCCTAATCTCTCTTCATCCAATGCTTCTGCTTGTTCTAAAGCCAGCTGACCTCGGATAGTTAACCAAACTCTTGCGCCCATCTTAGTTAATATTAAAACAATTTTATAAATATTTATATACCAAAAGTACAACAAAAAATCATGAACTTCCAATTTTACCTGGAAAAACTTTTCGATTCCGAAGCATTCAAAGAATTCAGAAAAGAAAACCCTGATGCTTTCCTCTGCTCCGGATTTTTCACGCTCGACAAAGAAGGCTCTGACAATCAGCAACATTTGGACTACTGGATTCCTTCTTCAAAAAAACTTTTCAGTTTTAAATTAAATGAAGATCCTATAGAAATGGTTCCGACCGAGACTTACAAAGACCCTGAAGGAAACGAATTTGATCCGGAAAAGATCAACGATAATATCCAATTTGATATGGAAAAAATCGAAAAGCTCGTTGTGGAAAAAGCTTTAGAAGAAAAAATAAACAATAAAATTCAAAAGTTGATTCTCTCTCTTCAAAGAAAAAACGGAAAGGACTTCCTTCTCGGCACAGCCTTCCTTTCTAACCTCGGACTTCTCAAAGTCATGATTGACATAGACAAAAACGAAATCACAGATTTCGAAAAAAAATCGTTCTTCGACATGATGAAATTTATCGGCAAGAAAAAAGATTAATTATCTTCTTCGCCTTGAGTTTATTCCGGAAGTTTTTCTCCTCTTCTGAGCTTTTCTTGCGCCCATTTTCCTGCCAGAACTTCTTGCGCTTCCCGCAGCTTTCTTTTGATTGCACCACGCAAAATAGCCCAACACGAATACTATCGCCACATCGACGAAGAATACAACGCCCAGACCGATTCTGCCGAATACGATGCCAAAGAAAGTCACAGGATACAAACCGGAAAGCAAAAACCAAACCGCCACGATAGCGTCCCACGCGGCAGCGCCGACAAGAACTTTAAAGATTTCTCTGTATGTCATATTGCCTCTTTTAATTTATATATTGGAAAATATATTTCGCAGTATTTAAATTTTTTGAAGTCAAGAAGAAAGATACCTTGAACTAATATCAGATTCATATTCGGACCTAAGCTTTCCCTCTTTCTTTAGCAATTCAATTCCATCAGTTAAAGCCCTTCTGAAAATCTCATCCCTGCGCTCAACTTCAGGAAAGATTTTTCTCGCGGCAATAACTTCAGATTTCGTCGCAAGATTATTCATTCCTACACGATCTCCAAAAAATCTAAACATGAAATACATGTCACTAAGCACATTAGAATAAAACTCGTCTTCTCTGCTTACCCGGTTTCCTGTATTTGAACGCTTCACCGAACTCCTCTTCAAAACATCATTAAAAGAAAGTCCGCCTATTTCCAGGTCATAAGGAATTCTTTGAAATCCTGGATC
>CAYREP010000058.1:0-2735 GCA_964423375.1 Candidatus Woesearchaeota archaeon
GACAAAAAAGTCGAGGAAGCAGAGGAAAATGTCGAAGAAGAAATAGGAAAAGAAGGCGAGATAATGGAACTTGCAAACCCTGATGACGAACAGGATGAAGAGTCAAATTCCGGCGGAGAGAGAGAAGAATAATTTTTGAAAGTTCTTGATTCTAAAATAGATTTTCTATATTGATAAAACTTAAAAGGAAGTTAATTAGTTAGTTTTATGGACAATGTTGAAAGAAAAGTTTCTGAAGGTACATTAATGGTAAGTTCAAGTTCTACTAGGAAAACGAGGGGCATGACAGGAGCAATATTTTTTCCAGACAGAACGGCCGATACAAATATTCCCTTTGTGCGACTTAGGGGAAGAATTCCGAAAGAATATGATAATAAAAGAGTTCAAGTTGAATCCTACTCCACTCCCGAAGGGGAAAGAAGGATTCTTTCATCAGAAAGTCTTGAACCAGTATATGTAGAGCTCATTCTTCCAACACATCTTACTATTGAAACCCCTAAACAAGAAAGATCAAATCTTGCGGGAATTTACGTCGGCCAACAGGATAAATATCCCGGACGAGAATATTTAGTTTAGATTATTTGTTTATTTATCACTTCTGTTTCAGTTTCTAAAAATAGGTTGAACAATTTATAATTTAATTATCTCTTTAAGTTAATCCGAGCGAAGCGAGGCTATCTTCAGGGTGCGGCGGCCCGGGCTCGCGGCGAATATATAAGCCGAGAAAAATTTCAAAACCCGCGAAATCTAAACTTATTTAAACCGCGCTAATTTTTGGTTTGCATGGCAACTGTGAAAGCGGTTTCCGCAAAGGTGATCTTGGATTCTAGAAAAGAAAAAACTATTTCGGTTTCCGTTAAAACTAGCTCCGGAGATTTTTCTGCAAGCGCGCCTATGGGGAAATCAAGGGGGAAACATGAAGCAAAACCTTACAGAGACACGATCGAGAAGGATATTGAAACGCTGAAAAAGTTTTCCGATTATTTCTCAAAAGAGAAACTCGAAAAGTTTGACGACCTCCGCAGAATTGAAGACATTGTCGACGGCCATGTCGGCGGGAACACGACTTTTGCGCTTGAATCTGCCATCTTGAAAGCGATGGCGAAAGAGCAGAAAAAGCAAGTCTGGCAGCTGATAAATCCTGACGCAAAAAAATTCCCAAGATTTGTAGGAAACTGCATCGGCGGAGGAAAACATTCTCCAAACGGCAAGAAGCCGGACTTCCAGGAATTTTTGCTCGTTCCCGAAACGGACAATCCCGAGAAGGGTTTCAAGACGATGAAAGACGCGAAAGAACATGCTGGTGAAATTTTGAGGCGCGAAGATGAGAATTTCAAAAGAAAGAGAAACGACGAGAACGCATGGGAAACTTCATTGATGGACAAGCAGGTTTTCGATGTGCTTGATGAACTGAAAATTCCTTTCGGGACAGATGTTGCGAGTTCTACATTTTACACAAGAAAAAAATATGTCTATGCAAATCCGATTTTCAAGAGGACTGATGAGGAACAATACAGTTACGTTGCCAACATGATAAAAAATTTCAATTTGTTTTACGTCGAAGATCCTTTTGACGAAGATGATTTCAAAAATTTCGCAAAGCTGCACAAAGAATTTCCAAACAGCTTAATTGTAGGCGATGATCTTACGACCACAAATTACAAGAGGCTGAAGCAGGCGATAAAAGAAAAAAGCATCAACGCGCTAATAGTTAAGCCAAACCAGATTGGAAAACTCTCTGAAGTGAAGCGCGTTGTCCAGCTGGCGAAAGACAATGAGGTTAAGATGGTTTTTTCTCACCGGAGCGGAGAAACCGAAGAAAATATTCTTGCAGATTTGGCATTCGGTTTCGGCGCGGATTTCATGAAATGCGGAATTACGGGCAAGGAAAGAGAAGTCAAAATCAAAAGGATGATCGAGATTTGGAAAAGCTTGGCGAAGTGAGATGGCAAAAAAATTTTTAGAGCGTCTTAGAGGTTCCAACAAGAGAATAATAGAATCTAAAAATCCTAAGTTTGAGCACGGTTTTGTTAAATATCCTTTGGAAAGATTGAGATATGCATCAACACAACTGAATCCACTTATTACCCATTATAATACCAAGAAGATATTTAAGAGAATCAAAAGAAAAGGATCAAAATATCCTCCGATGTGGTTACATACTCATCCTTATTATGGAGATCGTCCTGCGGGAACTCCAAGTTATGGCGATGCCCTTGCAATAGATGCAATAGGGCGCACATCAGTTATATTACAAAGAGATCCCGAAGGAAAATTGGCGGGTTATACCATGTTATTCAAAAAAAGTAGGCATGTCGGGAAATATTCCGCAAGCAAAGAGGAGATAAGACACGAACCGCCTGACAGCGATTTTGCAGATTTAATAAGGCGTACGCCTCTTCTAATTGGCGAAAAATATTCCCGAGAGAATGTAAGCAACCGCCTTAAGAGTTTTGGAATCGATGTAAGGTTTCATCCTATGAAAGGATATTATTTTGATGATTCTGTAGGGAGATATGAAAAGAAAGAGCACAATCTTGAGGGGGCAGTTGCTTCTGTTTTACTCGGATCAGTTCTTCTTTTTTTACTTCTCAAAATTCCTTTGACTGGTTCTGTCGTTTCAAATATCTCTTCATCAAGTTTCGGATTCGGATTTGTCGTCCTGTTAGTTTTGGCTTTCGGAGCGGGAATTTATTTTTTATTGAAGCCTCATAAAAAGAAATAGATATCACCTC
>CAYREP010000059.1:0-2657 GCA_964423375.1 Candidatus Woesearchaeota archaeon
CTTTTCATAAGAAATTTTCTTCGGGTCAAAAATAATTTCTGTAGTCTCTTCATAACCTGTCTTCCCTGTAGAAACTTGCCAATAAGTTGGGTTGGAAAATTTCTTAGACTTTTCCGGCTCGGCAGTCATATAACCCACGACGGTCTCTTTCACGCCGCGCAAAGTCCTGAAAGCTTCCTCGACATTCCAGAAACATCCCGCCGCAAAAAATGCAGTTTCTGTTTTTTCTTCACTTATTTTTATTTCTGACTTTTTTCTTTGTTTTTTCTTTTCCACTTTTTGCCTCTTTTGTTTTCTTCCTTGAATTTTCCTTGAAATTCAACGCGACAGAATTTATGCAGTATCTCTTTCCAGTCGGCGTTTGCGGCGCGTCTTTAAACAAATGCCCCAGGTGTCCGCCGCATTTCGAACAAACAACTTCCGTTCTTATCATAAAATTTCTAAAATCTTTTTTGAATTTTACAGCGCCCTCGCGCGCGTCGTAAAAACTCGGCCAGCCGCATCCGGAATCAAACTTTGTCGAAGAATCAAAAATTATATTGCCGCATCTGGCACACGCATAAGCTCCCTTTTGTTTGTTATAAAGCAGTTTGCCTGAAAACGGTCTTTCAGTACCGCGCTCAATTAATACATGATATTGCCTCGGACTAAGCTTCCTGCTCAAAACCCCTTTTTCAACTCTTTTCACTCATAAAATTAGAAAAGTTGGTTTATTAATTATTCTACTAGCAACTTCTCAAAGAAATATCTGAAAGGGTGTTCTGCCCTTAATCTTTCATCAGCCGCGAAATCCTCAAGATATTTTCCGATTTTTTCTGCGCATTCATCCCCCGCTCTCCGGAATTCGGCGTAGGCCTTATCAAAATCCCCGAAAACTAATTTCTGAAGTTTGCTGCAATATTTTCTAGAAACCACGTCGCTCATTGCAACTTCAGGAATTCCGCGTTTAAATAAATTTATGTTTTAATTATGCTTTCTTGCAAAATAAAATTACAAAAATAAAAAACTGGAATTAAGATTATTTCAAATTCTCAGTTATTCGAAACAAACAAAATCTTCTTGATATGCTCAAAAGGATAATAATCGTAGAAAGTGATTTCTTCCTCGCCTTCCATTGTTTTTCCTTTGGCAACGCGAACAATTCTGCTTTCTTCGTCGATATCAGGCTCTTCTACCTGAACTTCTGATCCATCGACAAAAACTATTTTGTAAAATTCTGCCATTTTTTATTGTAGTTTTTCTACCAATGTAGTTTCTTTTTTCTAAAGAAGAAACCCGTTTATAAAATTGGGTTTTAACTCCAAAATGAAACATTCACAAGTTATATAAACCGACAGTTTTCTTTAGTTCCAAAAGAGGAAACAAATCTTTATTTGAAAATGGAAATATGCACCGTTGGCGGCTATGAAGAAGTAGGCAAAAATATGACTGCCGTGAAAATTGGAGAAGACGTGATCCTTTTTGATGCGGGAGTTTTTCTGCCCGCGCTCGTCGAAATCCAGGAAATGGAAAAAAATCGCGGCGAGAAGCAGGAATACGGCTACGAATTCCTGAAAAAATCCGGAGCCTTGCCGGACGATTCAGTATTGGACAAGCTCGGCTGGCGCAACAAAGTCCGCGCTCTGGTAATAAGCCACGCCCATCTTGACCACATCGGGGCGGTTCCATATATTGCTTCCCGCTATCCCGAAGCAAAAATAATTTCCAGCCCGTTTACAATAGAATTTCTTGAAAACATGCTGAAAGATGAGAAAATCAGCCTGAAGAATCGAAGAATAAAGGTGACTGAAAATTCAACTTACACTATTCATGGGAAGAGTGGAGATTACAAAATGGAATTCATCCACACAACCCATTCCACCCTACAATGCGTATTCATAGTTCTCTACACGCCGGAAGGAAATTTTTTCTACGCCCTTGATTTCAAGTTCGACGATCATCCGGTGATTGGCCAGCCGCCCAACTACAAAAGACTTCGCGAACTCGGGAAAATCGGCATAGATGTCCTTGCGGTGGATTCGCTCTATTCCGGAACCGAAAGGAAAACTCCGAGCGAGAGAATTGCAAGGGACTTGATGGAAGACGCGATTTCTTCTGTAAGAGACAAAAATTCCGCTTTGATAATCTCTACTTTTTCTTCCCATATTGCAAGGCTCAAGACCATCGTGGATTTCGGCAAAAAAACCGGAAGAAAGATCGTCTTTCTCGGCAGAAGCCTGGAAAAATATGTTGAATGCGCCAACCGGGTTAATCAGTGCCCCTTCAGGAAAAATGTTATTATTTTGAAATATCGGAAACAAATAAATTCTTTCCTTAGAAAAGTCGACAAGGAAAGGGGGAAGTATCTGGTTGTTTGTACGGGGCACCAAGCGGAACCAGGGTCGGTTCTCGACAGAATCGTGCGCGATGAAACCCCTCTTTCTTTAAAAGAAGGCGACAATGTAATTTTCTCTTCAAGCGTCATCCCGACTGAAGTGAATATCAAATCTCGCGCGGAAATGGATAAAAAATTAAAGAAAAAAGGCGTAAGAATTCAGTCAGATGTTCATGACTCTGGCCACGGATCACGGGAAGATTTGAGGGATCTCCTAGAAATCCTGAAGCCGAAACACGTGATTCCCGCTCAAGGAAGCCTTGACATAGAAGCACCGATGATA
>CAYREP010000060.1:0-2640 GCA_964423375.1 Candidatus Woesearchaeota archaeon
GATTTTGTGCATGTTGAGGGTGCATTTTTCTCGGTCCGTAAACCGCAGCGATTGCAACTGTCCCTCCGAAAGCCCACATCGCGCTGCCGTCTGCATTTGGAATTATGCCTACTTTTGCGGTGATTGGCCTAAGCTCATCAATTTTCCTTCCGTCTGGTCTTTTGAAATCCGATGTCATTTTTATTGTTCCCTTCCTGAGTATATCCTTTTCATTATTCCTGTTTCACTCAAATATTCTGCTAACTCTCCCATTCTTCCAACTGGAAGTTCTTTATTGGGGTCTTCTCTTAATACATTAATAACATATTCACGCACCATTTGATAACATTCCTCATCGGTAGTATCATTCGATATCATTCTATTTTCTCCTTGTTGTTTTCAAACCATTTCTTTACTTCTTCTGTCAAGCCTTCCATAAAAAAGTTTTCTGTTATGAATTCAACAGCCTTCTTTGCATGAAGTTCATCTTCAGTCGTTGGTCCTGAAATCCAGATGATTCCATTTTGCCCGACGGTGATTTGACATTTTGTTTCATCTTTGATCAGGTTGATCATGCTGCCTTCTTTTCCGATCACGCGCGGAACTTTGTTCGGGTTGATTTTAACCAAAAGCCCTTCTTCGATTTTTCCGAGTCCGTGAACTCTTAATGTAAGGTCAATTCCGCGCTTGTCTATGTTTACGATTTTAGCGACAACCGTCTCGCCAAGATCAAGAACTTCCGCCAGCTCTCCGCGGTTGACATATCTTGGAACTTCACTCAATGATAAGAATGCGTCTTCAGGTGTGTCGATGTCTATGAACCAACCGTTTGGAATCATTCTGACAACAGTTCCGATTATCACATTTCCCCTTCTTGGCTGATATGCTCCTGAAATTGGAATGACTCTGACAAGTTTGTTTGATTCTTCAGCAACTCCGAAGATTGTCGCGACGATTCCTTCTTCTCTTTTCTCAGTATTGTCTCCGGGCAAATAATCACTGCCTTCAAAGACAACTTCCCCCGGAATTACAACTTTTCTCTCTGTCATTATTTGTTTCCTTCCTGAATAATTTTAATTTCTGAATGAGGACTATTTAAAATTAATGTCAATGAGCTATTACTTTTAGAAATCATTTCTTATTCGCTGACCTCTTCAGTCAAAGCAGAGCCATGGGTTACAGAATTCAGTTTGTCGTAAAAATCCATTACCGCGCCGGCAGGCACATTCAAAACAACTTTCAGGCTGCCGTCGCCTTGCCATTCTTCGTCAGACTTGTACGGGTTTATGACTCCGTAAGCTCTTCCCGTGTGCATAGCGGGAATCGTGACCCTGATTTTTTTCATTTTAATCGTAATAGGCAAAACTTTTGTCAGCTCAAGCATAATCTCATTGATCTGGTTTTCAACCGGAACGTTCTTTATGTTGACATGCGCCTGCTCCAAGGCGCTTTTGATTCTTTCTGCAGTATGCGGATTCCCTGTTCTAGGATCCATCGCATTAACTGCCAAAAAATCTACAACCTGCTTTTCCTTTTTCTCTCGCTCTTCGTCTCTGTAATCCTGCGTAGTCAAAATTTCTCCTTCCTTAACGATTCTTTGAATTATCGAACTGGCATCCGTCGTCCCAAAAGCTTCTTTCAAATCTTCCTGCGAAGCCACCATGCCTTTTTTCAAATCCTTGAAAATCTTGTCAGTTTCAGCTCCGGGCGAACCTCCCTGGCCTTTCCTGAAAGCCAAAGCCTCGTCCATGTCAACCAAAATCTCAAAATTCTTTCCGGCTTTTTTTATCCTTGCTGTTGTGTCTGTCATCTTTATGCTGTTAACTCCTTGAATCCAAGATAATCTTTGGCACCACCAATAATAGTATAATCTCTTTCGACTAAAGCTTGTCTATGCTCAGCAGCATCCTCTGCTTCTACAATTATTCTTGATCTTCCTAGTTTCCTTGCCAATCCCTCTTCAAATTCAATCAACGTTCCTAAGACCTCTTGACTTTCTGCAATAATAGGATTTACCGTAGCTCCATCAGCGCCCCACAAATTTAGAGCAACGCCGCCAAAATGACCATATTTCGTGTCTGCTTCACCAAATCTAGTCCCTATCATTATTTTCTCTCCTTTACGAAATGTTCCGGAGGCATTAGAATATATAGGGTAAGGGGATGTTTCCCTATTAAAATTTGCATTATACTCTGCAACAATCTTTCTTATTTCACGTCCTGTTAACGAATTATCAGATTTTTGTGCAACTGTCATTTATTCCTTCTTCTTTTCTGAATGAAAATCCTTTAATTTTTCTCCGACTACTCTTTCAAGTTTTTCTGTATCATTTCTAACGAATGCGAGCTCGAATCTGTCAAGGTTGAATTTTTCTCCCTGCACTTCTTTGAAAATGTCCAAAGCCAGCTTGGCTCCTTTTTTTATTGTAATATCTTTTTTGTATTCTTTTCTAAGCATGTCTTTTATCTTCTCGTCGTTTTCCCCTATCGCATTTGCAAAATACGAAAAGTAATTCCCTGTAACATCGCTTGTGTAAATAGTTGGCTTGCCGTTCACAACTCCGCCAATCATCAGCGCCGCCCCATAAGGTCTCGCTCCGCCGTATTGCGTGAACTGCTGTTTCAGGTCCGAAATCTCTTTTATAATCGCTTCAGGTTCTAC
>CAYREP010000061.1:0-2394 GCA_964423375.1 Candidatus Woesearchaeota archaeon
TTTATAAAGTTTGAGTCTCTTAAACCCTTAGAGTAAAATGAAAGTAAATCAAAGATTTTCATTCATCCAAAATTTTAAACGAGGTGGTTTTGAATGAAAGGGGTATTTATCATAATGGACGGAATGGGGGATCTTCCTACAGATTCTCTCAAGGGCCAAACTCCATTGGAAGCTGCTGAAACACCGAACATGGATTTCTTTGCTACGAGGGGGGAAATGGGCTATATGTATTCTGTGAGGCCAGGTTTCATTCCCGAATCCGACGAGGCAATCGTTTCAATTTTCGGAAACGAACAAATCAATAGCACGAGAGGACAACTTGAATCGCGAGGCGCGGGAATTCAGACTCAGCATGGCGATTTGGCGTTTAGAGTGAATTTTGCAACAATTGATTCTTTGGAACAGGGAAATGTGATAGACCGACGCGCCGGAAGAACATTGACAACTGCAGAGGCAGAGATTCTTGCAAAGGCGATTGCCAAGATAAAGCTACCCTGCCCTTTTATTTTCAGATCCACCGTACAACACAGGGGAGCTTTAGTTTTCAAAGGAGGGTTCTCAGACAATATAACCGGCAACGACGCGACTTACTCCGGGGGACAGAAACTTGCTTCCGAGAAGATTTCAAGGATTCAGCCCATGGATGATGATGAAAATTCGCAATACACGGCGAATATTGTGAATGAATTTTTGGAGAAAGCTTTTGAAATTCTCGACAAACATCCGATAAATATGGAAAGACGGAAGAAAGGATTGCTTCCCGCAAATTATCTGCTTATCAGAGGTCCGGGAATAGACGTGCCGAAACTTAAAGTCTACAGAAAATGGATGGCGGTTTCTTACATGCCTCTTGAAACTGCGTTTTCAAGACTTAGCGGAATGAAAGTTTTTTCTTTTGATTATCCGAAGCTGAAAGGGCTGGACGTTTACGCGAATTTGCATCAGGGTCTGGAGAAGGCGTGCAAGTTTGCAATAAAAATGCTCAGAAGACATAAGAAGAATTTTGATTACGCTTACATTCATTTGAAAGAAACAGACTTGCCCGGGCATGACAACAAACCGATGGAAAAGAAAATGATGCTGGAATACATAGACAAGACTTTATTCAAGTTTTTGAAAAGTTTTGCGACTTCAAATGGAATAAATGTCGTAGTGACTGCGGACCACTCGACACCCTGCAGGCTTCACGGGCATTCCGCGGATCCTGTGCCTGTGCTGTTTTACAACAATTCGCTGCCGAAGACAAAAAAGGAATTTTCTTTTTCAAAAGAGAAAGGCGCTGAAAAAAAGCTTGTCGGAAAGAAGTTCTGCGAGAAAGAAGCCAGGAAAGGCGAGCTTGGCAGGATGGTCGGCGGCGAGATGCTGAAGAAAGTCGGGTTTGCGAGATAGGAAAGTTTTTTAATTGGTTAAAAGGACATCTTTTATGGCAATCCTTGCTCCAGAGAAAATTGTTATAAGTAGAATATTAGACCGAGAAGACCTTGAGGGAGCGACTCTTGGATTTGAAGTGAAAATTGGCGGTGTTGTTGCAAGAAAAGCTGTTGCTTATGTTAATTCTGCAAATCCTTCTTCAAGGATGACAAGTTTTTCTCCTTATGATTTTTTTGATGCACCTCTTCCCACTCTTGGAGCATTTAGTTCTGCAGATGACGCTGGAAAAGCGCTTTACAGAGATATTATGAGAGATGTAGAATTTCTTAAACATAGATATTTTCCCCTGCATGTTGTCGAAGATCAAGTTTTGGCAATGAGTAATTAATACTATAATAATTCTTAAAAAGACAGCGTGTTTTTGGAAAGATGTATTAACTGTGCCTTTCACATTTTAACATGATAACATACAATGAGATTTACGAAGCTGCGCGGAAGGAAAGATATTCGGAACAGCTGCAGGCTTTGCCGAAGAATTTTGTCGTTAGCGTTGCGGAATACCTGAAAGAGAAAAAAGGCATGTCTATGAAGGAAGACGACGCTTTTTCAGATGCCGTGACCAAAACCAAGAAGCAGCTCGAGAATGCGATCACGCTTTTCAACGAGCTTAAGAGGATTCGAAGAAGAAAGATTTTGAATCTCGTCCTGATAGCTTCCGAGACGGGAATTTCAAAGCGGGATTTTGACAACATGCTGGACTTTGAGAAAGCGCTTTTCGAGGACATAATGAAATGCATAGGTTCTTCCGACAAGAAATTCAATGAAACTTTGAACGGTAACGGCAACGGAAAAAGCCATGAAAAAGAAAATGATATGGTGGCTTTCAGAGAAGGCGTAGAAGCTTTTCTCGGACTTGATGGGGAAATGATCGGGCCTTTTGAAAAAGGACAGATCGCAAATCTTCCGAAGCCAATTGCTAAGATTCTGATAGATGGCGGGAAGGCGGAGAAGGTTGAAGGATAA
>CAYREP010000062.1:0-2391 GCA_964423375.1 Candidatus Woesearchaeota archaeon
GCCTGGCCCATCAGGAAATTAAGGGCAGCCTGGCTTCCTGATTTGAAATCTTTGACCGCTTTGTCGTTGTCTTTGATAATCTTTGAAATTATTTTTTCTATTTCTGATTTGTTAGAGATTTTTTCTTTTCCCTTGAATTCAGATTTTGGATCGAAAGACTTTGGAATGAATTTGTTGATTGTTTTCTTTGCCTGTTCTTCCGTGATTTTGTTTTGTTTTAAGAGCTTTAGCAGTTCCGCAAAATGCTCTGGTTTTATTTCAACTTCATCTGAATCCAAAGAAAGTTTTTCGTGGTTCAGCGCGCGGAGAAGCTCAATCGTGATCCACGGCGCTGCGAAGTTTGCGTCAATAGATTTGTGTTTTATGACTTCTTCGAAGAATTCTGCGACTTCAATTTTTTGAGTGAGTATCTTTGCATATTTTTCCGGAATCTTGTGGGTTTTGATGAGTTTGTCAAGTTTTTGCTGCGGGGTTTCTGGAAGAGAAGATTTTATTTTTGAAACTCTTGAAGGTTCAATTTTTATTGCGGGCAAATCCGGATCAGAAATAAATCTGTAATCTTCGCCGGATTCTTTCTCGCGCATTTTCTTTGTTATGCCTTTGCTTTCGTCGAACATTCGAGTTTCTTTGCGTTTTGGAAGCTGTCCTTCCTGAGACTGCCTTTTGATTTCGTAATCTATTGCGGCTTTTATGTTGCGAAGGCTGTTGACATTTTTGACTTCGATTCTTTCGCCTTTCAATTTTGGAAGAGAAATATTCACGTCGGCTTTCAGGCCGGAATTTTTATCTATGGTTTTTATATAACTCAAAGTCAAGGTTAATTGCTTCAGCCAATCTATAACTTGCTCTGCAGAAGTGAAGTCCGGTTCTGTTACTATTTCAATCAACGGCGAACCTGACCGATTGTAATCTATTTCGCCGGTTTTAGGATTCCATGCTGCAGGGTCTTCTTCGAGATGCGCTTCCGTTATGCGAATTCCAAGAAAATTTCCTTTTACGCCGACGGGAAATGCGTGCGGACCGGAGAGCGTGTTTTGATAGCCTTTCGGAAGGTCTGCCCAGTCGTAATGTTTTCTTTGCCAGATCAGTTCTTTGTTTATTTTGCAGCCCAAGGCGAGAGAGGTTTTGATTGCCTGATCTATTGCAGTTTTGTTCGGCAACATCGGTTTGCTGCCCGGCTGGCCCGTACAGATTGGGCAAATGTAAGTATTGGGCTTTGCAACCTTTGAGCCATGAATTGATTTGCAAGTGCAGAATAACTTTTCTTTTGTATCCAAATATCCATGGATTTCGAGACCAATCATTACCATTGAGAACCTCCAGCGGGTTCTTCACAGTTCCAGCAACCATTAACATTGACGATTCGAGAACCTCCAGCAAAGAACCACCTGCGGGTTCTTTTCATCTCCTGCGCCTCGCGGGAAGCGACAGGTTCTTCACAGTTCCAGCAACCATTGATGTTCATTAAGATATTATTTTATGGAGGTTTATTAAATTGTTGGAACTTTTAATTTTTGAGCAAGAAAGTTTAAAAACAAACTTTCCTTCTGTAAATCATGGCAAAAGAAGTGAGAAAAGTAAACTGGGTTCTTTGCTTGCTGATGTCCATCTTCTTCGGGAGTCTCGGAGTGGATAGGTTCATCATGGGGAGAATCGGAACCGGAATCCTAAAATTAATCACTGCCGGCGGCCTTGGAATTTGGTGGCTTGTGGATATAATCCTTATAGCTTCAAAACACAGTTTCCAGGGAATCAAGTGGGTTGATTAAAGGATAATTTTTTAATTTTTTCCATAGTTAGTGAAAATTTTAGTTCACAAGTTTCATAGAGCGAAGAAAGTTCATTGTAGAGTGATTTAGCATAAGTTTGATCATAGTTTTTTAAACTTGTAATAACGTTTTTAAATTCAACAAGATAAAGGTATTTGTTTAATTCTTTTAGCATTTCCCTTCCTATTAGTTTTAAATGAGAAATATTTTGTACTACCCCTGTTTTGAGGGTAAATTCAAATTCTTTTTTATATTTATCAAAGAGAATTTTAAAATAGTCTTTAATTTTTTTCTCTATACTTTCTAAATTAACTGTTGGATTTATGAAAAATGTGATTGTAAATTTTTCATAGCTAAATGTTTGTATTTTTAAGTTTATTCCTGTTAATCTTAATTCAGATAGTTTTTGCAGGTTAATATTAAGAGAGAATTTTTCTAAAGCACTCACGAACATTGGTATTAATTCTATATCGAATTCAGGGTTAATTTGAACGCCATTTTCTGAACTTTTTATAAAAGACTCAAGAGCACCTTCAAAAATTTCAAAAATAATCAAAGTCTTACCAGATTTATCCGCTATAAAGCACCCAATAAAAGAAGGCATATCCTCTTCTACATGAGC
>CAYREP010000063.1:0-2383 GCA_964423375.1 Candidatus Woesearchaeota archaeon
AGGGGTTTTGGCGTGCCTGAAATTACCTTGCCGTAGATCGGAACGTTTATTGCCTGTTCTTTGCATTCTTTAACCGGCAGTTGCATCCACGGTTTCGCGAATTTCAAGACTTTAATTCCAATTCCCAATTCTTCTTTTACTTCGCGCTTTGCCGCTTGTTCTATTGTCTCTCCGAATTCAATTAAGCCTCCGGGCAAGCCCCACAAATCTGGATAATAAAGCATTTTCTTGTTTCGCTTTCCGAGAAGAATTTCTCCTTTGGAGTTTTTTATTATAACCGGAACGCCGGAAAGAATTCTTTTTCCCACGAGAAATTTTATCCCATATCTTGCCGCATCACCTTTCATCTTAACTTTAATGAAAAAGAGATTTTAAGTTTTTGGTTTAAATTCAGATTTCTAAAGCGATTTTGAAAATGGAGAAAATAAAATAGTCCTTCCAAGGATTTTGTCTGCGGTGTAAGGAAGATATGTTCTTTGTTCTCTCGCGTTTGCAATCATCTGTTCGTTGATCTCTCCATTGTTTGGAGTTTCATTGCGGCCGGGTTGAGCAAGTTGATAATCTATATCGCAATCCAAATCAGGATCCATGGATAATATTTCTCCATAATCTGAGTAAAGACTCGCTCTCCTTAATGGTCCAACACCCATAATAAGATGAGCAGATTTGGGTTTAAATAAATTATTGTTTTAGAATTCAGAAACTTCGTCTTTGAGATAGCCTTCGCGCCTCAACCAAGATATTTGGTTTGGCCTGTATTTCAAAAGAATGTCCGCTTTCGTGTCGTCGTTTTCCCAAGGTTCGACGATCACTATATCTCCCGGGCGAAGCCAAAGAGCTCTTTTCAGTCTGCCCGGAACTCTGCAGTTTCGAGTTTTGCCGTCAAGGCAGGCAACATACATTTTGTTCCCGCCGAGCCGCTGTTCTACGGTGCCTATGACTTCGCGGCCTTTCGGAAGCGGCGCACGGACAACTTTTTCTTCTTCACCGTTGCCGCGGTTTTGGTTCTTTTTTCTCCAATCTCCCATATTTTTAGATGTGGAAGTTTATTTATAAAATTGATGATTTGAAATGTTGCTTTGGAGAACGGAAATTATTAAAAGTATTGATTTAATCTTTGATTTATGAAATTATTTAATTTTGGGAGAAAGAAAAGCAGGGCGCTTGTCGCGACAGGTTGGGAAAGTGTTTCTCTTGAAGAATTAAGAAGAGTTTCGGGAAAAGATATAACCATGATATTCCACGATGGGAAATCAACAGGAAGAATTAAGGTAGATAATAAAAAATTCCTTGCTCTCGACGGTTTTTCTTTTTACATGCCTGTACAGGTTCAGCCGGGCTTTGCGAGGACTTCAAGAATTTATCCTATTGATTTAGAAGGAGTCAATGAAGAAGATAGGGCAAGGGGCTTGAGCATCTTCAGAAATTCGAAAGGAGAATATACTCTTATGGGCAGAGGGGTTGGATGGTTTTATTTTCCACATGATCTGGAGGTTGAACAATTCATGGCCCAACCCGAACCGGATTTTGGCTATTCATAAGAAAACCATTGCAAACGGAATGTTCTTAATTCTTTTGACGCCGTTTTCGGTTATTATGCCAAGCTCAATGGCGAGTTCAATTGATTTTTCGCCGACAATATTAAAAGTCGCGTCTTCCATTTTCATCCGCCTGATCAATAAGGCCGCTTCTTCTTTCGAGAAATCTTCGCTTTTGTAGAAACTTTCTTTTACGTCCAACTGTGCCGTGAAATTTCCTAAGGGTTCTTCAAATCTTTTTCCTAAGAGTTCCGTGTCGCAAACTGCAACAACATCCCGGTAAGATTTTATTATATTTACAAACATCTGAATAATAAAGTTTAATCTAAATTTAATTGTCTGCGCGATTAATAATCTTTCTTCGCGCCTGCTTTGATTGCCGCTTCCGCATTGTCCTTGGACATCATAGCTGACATTTTTGTCCCGCAAGTTTCGCAGGTTCCCTGAGCCATGTATCCGCCCCTTGCAGTTTGCTTTATAGAGACATTTTTCATTTCTTTGTTCTTTCCTTTCTCTTTGTCCGCTCTTCCGCACTTAACGCAATATCCTGTTACCATGTTTAACCTCCTTCTTGTTTACTATTTTTTTGTTAAGAGTTTTTGTTTTTTAAAGATGACTGTTTTTGCTGAAGGCGGGTTTTTGGAAAATTTGTCGCTGTCGCGAGATTGATTTAGATTGGTAATTGGATTCGTAGGGAGCTGCATATACTTAGTTCAACAGGATAGATGGAAATTTTCAGAAAATTAAATCTTTACTCTGGGCTCTGCAAAACATCCGATTATATTTTTGAAACAGGATGTTTTGCTCCGCAGGCGAGGCAGTTGAGGTAAGTCAATCTTTTCTCC
>CAYREP010000064.1:0-2261 GCA_964423375.1 Candidatus Woesearchaeota archaeon
TTCATAACTATATAAATCTTATGAAAAATAAAAAAGAAAGAAAAATTACTTGATTCTCTTTAGGCGTTTCTCTATCTCTTGCTTTTCTAAATCAATTTCTGCAAGCTCGTCTTCAAGAAGCCTTTTTTCTTCGCTTTCACTCGGGTTTCTGCTTCCAAAGAAAAACCTTCCGACTCTTCTGTTTCTTCCTTGACAGCGACCGAAACCCCTGCCTGTCAAAGGCCCAAACCCTTGGGGTCCTGTTCCGTCTCTATTTGGCATTTTTCCTCTGTACCTATTTTATAGGCATATTTAATTATGAATATATATTCACAATAATATTTAAACTTTTCTATTTTGAATAATTATTCATAATTAAGAATTAACAACCGGTAAGTTCTTTCAGTTTATCTATGCTCTGAACGCCAATATAAGATTGGTTGTTTATAATCCATGTCGGCGTGTGGATATAGCCCGTAGAATCTACTATTACATTGCATGCCTGAGGATCGTTGTTGCAATTCGTAGAATTCGTGTATTTCCAGTTGTCGCCGAAAAGGCTTTCCTGTTCAATGCAATGCGAACATCCGGTCAGGGTGTAAACATGAGAATGCGCGCCGATGCATTTTGCAAGTTGCGGCGAGACGCCTGTTCCGGAGTTCATCGATTTAGAGATTATCAGGGCTATGGCGATTGCAAGCACGCCAATGACTACCAGAATTGTCGCAAGAGAACTTTTTTTGATCTTTATTGTCCTGTGGCCTTCTTTTTTTGGCATGATTTACTGAATGAAAACTAAGATTTTAAATGTTTTTGAAATTATAACAAGTTTGGCGTTACGCAAAGACAAGCAATGCAAGGCTAATAAAAATCTAATTATTTAATCAAAAACCGCAAAATCAATAATCGGGTAATTCTTCTTGGTTTCTGCTTGAGGAAGAACTTCCAGAGCTTGAAGAACCTGAACTTCCTGAACCGTCTGCGACAAGATCTGATTCAGAAATCGAATTGATCATTCTCTTGAAATCTGCGAATCTGTCTGCAGGAATTCTAAGGCCTTTCTTTGTTGGTCCGGTGTATTTGTCGCTTGTCGTGTATTCTCTTATGTCCACACCAACGCGGCCGTTATACTCACGGACAGCAACAACAACATCGGTAACAGTTCCTTGAAATTCTCCTTTGTTGATTTTACCTATTTCTTTGTCTGCCATGTTTTAGATTGGAAAGGGGGTTATTTAAAGTTTAGGGTCATAAAGCTGTTGGTAAAGTGTTTTTCCTGCAGGCGTTATAGCTATGCCTAGGGTATCTTCAGTCATGAAGCCCCTTTCAATGAAGAAAGGCAGTGTATAACTTATTCTTTTATGCGCTCTTCCTGCATTTACCCAAGCTTTTTCACTTGTCCCATAAGTTGAGAAGTCTATCAATTTTAAAGAGAGTTCCGTCCTTGAGACATGTCCATTTCTGTTTTCTTCTATCGTATCATAGACATGCCCCAGAAATTCAACTTTTCTCAATTCAATATACTCGCCCGTCACCTCATTTTTCATAACCTACTTACAACGAATTGGCTTTTTATTTTTTATTGGACTAAAGAATATGTTTTGCATTGCATTTGGCAAAATACTTAAAGTTCTGCGGTTTTTTTATTGCATGGACAAGTCGCTGATTGAAGCCGAGATTGAAAGGCAGGAGCAAAAACTGACCGAGATTTTGCGGGGCGGAATGCGGGAGCCGGAGCGGTCAAATAACATTTCAAGAATTACGCGGACGATTTTGTGGCTGAAGAAGCTGCTTGAAAAGTGAGCCATTTGCAGAATGCAAGGTTAGTTAAAGGGTGATTTCGTCGGTTATTTATGAGTTCTATTGATTTTAATGGCAGGAAGTTTTATGTCCCAAGAGTCTATGATGCTTTGGGAATTAAGAGATATTCTCCAGAAGCGAGAGCCGGCTGCGTTTCAAGAATGAAGAAAGTGAAGCCGAGAGCTGATGCCGGAGAAGAAGCGGCTTTGATGGTGTTTTCAGAGCTTGCAACGGAGTTCAAAGAAGTTGCTAATCCTGAAGCCAAGTTCGTTACAGATATGTTTATTGCGATGGAAGATCCTGAAGTCGGACTGTATTCTTCGTATGGCAGATATATTTTAGGCGGCGGGCCTTTGACAAACAAGAAAGCTTTAGTTTTCGGAAAGTCCGGAGGATTGCTGGAGAAGCTGCACAAGGGCGGAGCCTCATTCAAATTCCGTGAAGGTGGAAATGAAAGTTATGCTGTTCTGATATGATTTTTG
>CAYREP010000065.1:0-2182 GCA_964423375.1 Candidatus Woesearchaeota archaeon
AAAATGGGAACTCGGGGAGTCGGACCCCGGACACCATGAGCTTCAGTCATGTGCTCTCCCGCTGAGCTAAGTTCCCATTGTCTCAAAACTTAGCGAACAACTGCGTTTAAACAGTTTTCTACTTTTGTAGTTTTCTTTTGCAGTGTAGATTTTCTTTTTCTAAAAGAAAATCCCATGGGCTAAGTTCCCTTAATACTTCCTATAATTGCTGCCTTTAAATCTTTTGCTTGCGGGCAAATAAACCTGAAGTTTTCAAAAAATTTATAAACAAGTTTAATGTAAGGTTTTTGTAAAAGAGAAGATGGCAGAAAAAGATTTGAATCAGACGGGATATGTTCTTGGAATTCTTAGCATAATCTTCGGAGTGATTTCGCCGCTTGCAGGTTTGGCGACAGGTGTTGTTGGGCTTTTCCATTGCAGGCACAAATCCGAAATAACAAAGAAGGCGAAGATTATGAATATCGTTGGAATAATAGTCAGCATAATAGTTTTAGCATTGGCAATTTATGTTTCTTATACAAACGGGTCAAGCCTGATTACAACTCCTTAAAATGATTCAAAGAAATAAGCGCGGGGCTATGGAAATGTCCATGGGGACGATTGTCACTATAGTTCTTGTCGTTGTCACGCTTGTCCTTGCACTGGTTTTGATAAGGAGCATTTTTAGCAGTAGCACGGGTGCGGTCGACCAAGTGACTAACGCTGTCCAGGACCAGATAAGTAAATTATTTTCCACAGAAGATAAAGACCTTGCGGTTTATCCTGCAGACCAAAACGTCCCAATAAAAAGAGGAGATGACACTCCGAAGGGATTCGCTTTCGCGGTTAAGAATCCCGATAACAAACCTGCAACGTTCAGTTACACTCTCGAAGTTCAAGGAGGTTCCGGAAGTTCGACTGTAGGTCACAATTGCGGTTCCCTTACGGCCAGCGAGGCAAATTCTTACATTGTAAATCCAGAGGGAACTTTCACGGCCAGTTCGGGGTCGCCTTCAGGAACGCAAGTTGTAAGATTCCTTGCTCCAAAAACCGCACCCGCCTGTACAATAACTTATAGCCTTAAAATAACCGACGCTCAAAATACAGACTTCGCGCCATCCACTTCAATCTTCGTAACTTTAAAATAAGCCGCTTAAATTTTTAAAGTTCTTTTATCTGTTTCTTTAATGGTTTTGAAAATCTACAATACCTTAACGAGAAAGAAAGAAGTATTCAAGCCAATTCATGACAAAAGCGTCGGCATGTATTCCTGCGGCCCTACAGTTTACTGGTATCAGCACATCGGGAACATGAGAGGATTCTTTTGTTGGGACATTTTGAAAAGGACGTTGATATTTGAAGGTTACAAAGTTAAGCAAGTCATAAATATAACGGATGTTGGACATTTAACTTCAGACGCAGACGAGGGCGAGGACAAAATGGAGAAAGCCGCAAAGAAAGAGGGAAAAAGCGCAACGCAAATCTCAGAATATTATGCAGAAGTTTTCATGCATGATTTGAAAGAATTGAACATACTGCCCCCTTCTATTTGGGCCAAGGCAACGGCGCACATAAAAGACCAGATAAAGCTGATAAAAAAACTCGAGGAAAAAGGTTATACCTACAAAACTTCAGATGGAATTTATTTCGACACGAGCAAAGTGAAAGATTATGGGAAGCTGGGAAGAACGAATGCAAAAGAACTTCAGGCAGGGAAGAGAATTTCCATGAAAGAAAAGAAACATGCGACAGATTTTGCTCTTTGGAAATTTTCGCCTCCGGAAGATTCGGGAGAAGCGAAGAGGCAGCAGGAATGGGAAAGTCCCTGGGGTATCGGTTTTCCCGGATGGCACATAGAATGTTCGGCAATGTCTTCGAAATATCTCGGAAAGCAGTTCGACATTCACACTGGCGGGCAGGAACATATTCAGGTCCATCACACGGATGAAATCGCGCAAAGCGAATCTGCTTTTGGGAAAAAGCCTTGGGTAAAGTACTGGATGCATAATGCGTGGCTGCTTTTCAACGGCGGCAAAATGTCAAAGAGTTCGGGAAGCACCTACACTCTTTCAGACGTTGAAAAGAAAGGTTTTGACCCTATGCACTTAAGGTATTTGTTTTTAACAACGCATTACAGGAAGCCGCTTAATTTTACCTTCGACAAACTTGAAGCAGCGAAGAGATCTTATGAGAGGTTGAAGAA
>CAYREP010000066.1:0-2172 GCA_964423375.1 Candidatus Woesearchaeota archaeon
AAACTCATCGGCAAAGTAAAATAAGCAAGTCGCAGTTCATTATCTTCTTCAGAAAAACCGGGGTTTGAATCTTCGGGCATTTTCATGTAACCAAGTTTTCCTTGCTTGTAAGCGTCCAGCAAGAACTTACATTTAGAGATTATCTCTCCAGAGTCCATTGCATTACGATGACCCAGAGACTTAAATAAATTTAGCTAGAAACCAAAATAAAAAATTAAAAACAAAATTGTAGATTATGAAGCGAAAGCCTACTTCTTTTTCTTCTTTCCGCCAGCTTTCTTTGTAGACTTCTTTGCAGTTGTCTTCTTAGCTGCTTTTTTCTTTCCTGCCATCATCTCATCCCCTTTTAATTGATCAAATCATGAATCGAAAGTTTAAATATTCTTCTGTGATTCTTGGCAACAATCAAATTCGTCCAGATAAATTCTAAATTTTGTCGTCGGAGATTTAATCTTCTTTCTTTCTCGTATCAACGCGCTTTCCGAAAGAAAAAATATCTTCACCATTAATCGCATGCCTCAGCGCGTCTTTCAAATCTTTTCTCTTGATACGAACCTGCTCTCCGCTGTCGCGCAAACGAACAGTAACATCCTCGCCCTTCAGAGAATCTTCATCGATTGTTATGCAAAACGGCGTTCCGATTTCATCGTTCCTGGCATATCTTCGCCCTATTGAACCTGATTTGTCGTAGATGACGTTCCACTCTTCGCTCAATTCAGAAACAATCTCTTCCGCCATATTTTCATATTCAGGCTTTTTCACAATCGGAAAAATCGCAGCCTTAACAGGAGCAAGTTTTGGATGCAAATGCAAAACAGTGTTCTTCCTTTTTTCGTCAATATGATAAGCGCCGAAAAGGAAAACCAGGAAGGCTCGCTCAACCCCCAGGCTTGGCTCGCAAACAACATGCGGCAAAAATTTCCTTTTGGTTTCTTCATCGAAAATCTTGAGGTCTTTTCCGGAAATTTTTTCATGCTGCTTCAGGTCATAGTCGGTCCTGTTTGCCATTCCGAGCAACTCTTTCCAGCCGAATGGAAATTCGTATTCCAAGTCCCAGGTATCTGCGGAATAATGACTTTTCTCGTCGGAAACGTGTTGTCTTATCCTGAACTTTTCAGCATCGGCGCCAAGCGAAACAAACCAGTTCAATTCATTTGCAAGCCAATAGGCATGCCATTTTGTTTTTATAATGCCTTTCCTAAAAGCATTGGAAACTTGCATTTTTTCAGGTTCTTTATTTTCAGATTGCATCTTCTCGGAATAAACCAGAACCGAAAATTCAGGAATTTCGTAAGGGCAATCTTTCTCGGGATCGATAAAATATTCAATTTCCATCTGTTCGAACTCCCTGCATCTGAACAAAAAGTCTCGTGGCGCTATTTCATTCCTGAAACTTTTCCCGACCTGTGCAATTCCAAATGGCAATTTCAATCTGGAATTTTCAACAACATTTTTGAAATCTGCAAAGATAAGCTGCGCAGTCTCTGGTCTAAGGTAAGATTTTATGGCGTCTGCAGCCACGGGTCCGACATTCGTTGTAAACATCGGGTTGAATTCGCCCTTGACTTCATACTGCGGATTATTTTCATATTGCTTAGCTTCAAACTTGTCTACTTTGAATTTCTCTTTAGTTTTTTTGTTCACGACAGCAACATCGACAAAATTCTCTACATGTCCGCTCGCTTCCCAGACTTTCGGATTCGTTATTATGCTTCCGTCGATTCCGACAACATCCTGCCTTTGATAAACGTGAAATTTCCACCACGCGTCTTTAAGATTTTTCTTCAGTTCAACCCCGAGAGGACCGAAGTCCCAGAATCCTGAAAGCCCGCCGTAAATTTCTCCAGAAGGATAAACGAAACCTCTCCTCTTGCAAAACGCCGCCATCTCATCTACAGAGATTTTTGTCGTTTCATGTTTCATGTTCTGAACTTTTGAATTTTCCATTTTTTTATCTTTTGACTTTTCCTTTTTGTCTTCGATTTTATTATTTGATCTATCTGGGCGGGCGGGCAGGGACTTTGATGTCTGAAGATTTTCCAATCCGTTCTTTTTCAGCTCTTCAAACTTTTTCTCCGCAAGCTCTCGCGTCTTGCCAAGGTATGCAAGTGTTTTTGTCTTGACCTTCCCGTCGACGCGCTTGTTTTCGTTCAGGTAAAAATAATCTCTGCC
>CAYREP010000067.1:0-2016 GCA_964423375.1 Candidatus Woesearchaeota archaeon
TAACCGTTTTTCTTCAAATTCACCTTTCGGGGCTCGAAAACAGCAGCGCTTTTACTTCTTGCAGTCTTCCGTGTTTTCATGGCCGCACTTCTTTTAGAAGAAGTCTTTTTCCTTGTCCCCGCTTTCCGTTTAACAGAAGTTTTCTTTCTTACAGCTCTCCCCTTTTTCAAAACCTCCGGCTCGGGCAGCGGCTTCACATTGTAGACCTTCTCAACCGCATGCTTCAAATCGCTTTCATCAACTCTGAAGTAACCTTCCGCCGATTTCTCTCCTGCCGTTTGCGGCCTTTTCTTTCTTACTGCCATGGCCCTATCAGTAAAATAGGGTTTTTTAACTTTTCAGAGAGCCAATCTAAAGATTTTTAACAATGCTTTCCAAATAATCTTATGTCTTTCGAAGTAATTTCTCTTGTAATTCTAATAATCCTACTTTCAGTCTTCGTCATCTGGATTTCATCCGCATTCTTCGGCGCGCCTTTCCAGCCGACATCCGACAAAGCGCTGAAGCTCATGATAGAGCTTTCAGGTCTAGAAAAACTGCCTAAAAATAAAAAAATAAAACTCGCAGACTTAGGATCCGGCAACGGCAAGATCATAATCGCATTCGCAAAACTAAATCCGAATGTGGAAGCTCACGGCTTCGAGATAAACCCTCTATTGGCATGGATTTCCGGGATGAGAATAAAAAAGAACGGGTTGGAAAAACGTGCATTTGTCCACACGAAAAATTACTGGAAACAAAACTTCAAGGATTTTGACATTATAACATCTTTCCAGATAAATTATGCCATGCCTGGCCTCGAGAAAAAGTTGCAAAAAGAACTGAAACAAAAATCCAAAGTCATTTCTGATACATGGAAATTCCCGCACTGGAAGCCAAAAGAAAAGATCAGCTATGGTTTGGGAGATGTTATGCTGTATGTCAAAGAGTAGACTATATTGCAATAATTCTTATAAAGTACTGTGAAGGAATAAATAAATGAATAAGTTTGCAAAATATGCAGATAAGCAATACTCTAAAATGAGACAATTGCAAGATAATCTAAGGATCACTGAAAGAATCGAAAGAAATCAAGAAGTTCTCGAATCAATGTCCGACATGGAATTGCAAATTTATAACAGCAATGAAAGAGGAACTCTTAAAGGAGATAAGGTCTACAAGGCTATAAGCAATTTATATGAAATGATTTCACTAAGTAGATTTGATAGCCACACTCTTCATGTTCTAGGAATTAGAAAAAATTTAAGTGAGTTAGATAGAAAAATAAAAAATAGGCAAATGACCGAACAAGAATATAATGCTCTTTCTTCGATAAGAAATGGAGAGGAACTATTTGATTATTTAGCTAAACAAGGCGAAGCAACTATTGGTAATATTTAATTAAATCTCAAAGATCTTCTCTTTCCCCGAAACATTCATCACGATTGTCTTGCCGATTTTCTCTTCTATCCCACCTGCTTCATGAATGTGCGAATTTATCATCACGTCCGGCTTGAAATATTCAATCGCTTTCCTTATTCCAATACTGCCTTCAAATCCGGAAAATTCAGACTTGCTTCCAAGAGGATGCATGTGCGTCAGCATGATTTTCCTTTTTGCGTTTTTTATCTTGTCATGTCCTCGCTTCAACAAGCCAAACATTTGATTTTCAGTCAGCGGGTCCCAACCTAACTCTCCGGCCCCTCCGACTCCAAAAACTCCGAGATCGTATTTGAAAAAGGAATCTCCATGGACGTTTTTCGCAGCGCCCTTGTAAAGCCCCGTCAAAAAATCCACCGTCGCGAAAGAATCATGATTCCCGGGAACCAGCAAGACTTTTTTTCCTGCTTTCGCGAACGGCCCGATGATTCCATAAAAATGTTCGTCAGAAATCAGCAAATCGCCCGCTAAAAGAACCAAATCAACATTCTCTTTCTTCGCCCGCGTAGCAAGCTTTTCAATAAATCGCGTATCGCCATGCAAATCTCCGACCGCCATAATGCGGGCTTTTCTTTGCTCTTTCATTTTATCATCTCA
>CAYREP010000068.1:0-1956 GCA_964423375.1 Candidatus Woesearchaeota archaeon
GCCAATTGCTAAGATTCTGATAGATGGCGGGAAGGCGGAGAAGGTTGAAGGATAAGTTTAAATTCAGCCGAAATATCCAGTTTCATGAAAGGTGTTGTGAGAATCTTGACAGGAATCGGACTTTGCACTTTCGGAATTGCGATGACGCTGATAGCCATTTTTTCAGTTTGGTGGCTGATTCTTTATGGAATTCCGTCGATAATCATCGGAATAGTCCTGTTTTTCAACAAGTCCGAAGACCGGATTGAAGAGAGAAAAGATTTAAATAAAATGAAAGACAAGAATTGATATGGCTGAGATAATTGTTACAACCGGAAATGAAATTCCGGGAAAAAAGGTTGCGAGTGTTTTGGGAATTGTCCGGGGGAATACCGTGAGGACGAGAAACCTCGGAGTTGACATCGGCGCGGGTTTCAAGAATCTTGTCGGAGGCGAAGTGAAAAATTATACGCAGATGATGACGCAGTCGCGGGATGAAGCGTTCAATAGGATGATAAACAACGCGGTTGAAATGGGCGCGGATGCGATAATCGGAGCAAGATTCATGACTGCGATGATAATGCAGGGTTCTTCAGAGATGTTGGCGTATGGGACTGCTGTTAAGCTGGGATGAAATGGGAAGTTTAGGTTTGCACAAGGAGATTAAAGATTGGAAGGATATTACTAATCTAATAGAACTTCTTAAGTTTAAAGGGACTCATACATTTCCCTTTCTCTATTGGTCTGTGACCATCTTTTTTACCGCTCTGATAAGCGTGTTGCTGGTGCAATCCAATAAAATTATTTCTGCTATTGGTTTTTTGTGGTGGTTATCTATTGTGGTTATTTTAACAGCCTCCCTTCTATTAATGTTAAGCTTAATTAACAAGGCTCATAGGAATTTAACAGAAGATCTTGAATATTTATACCGAAAAAAAGATGGACAAAAAGTTTAGTTCTTTCAAGAATCAAAAAGCCTGTAGAGGGATTTGAACCCCCGACCCCCGGTTTACAAAACCGATGCTCTGCCACTGAGCTATACAGGCGCAGCCGAAATAGCGAACTAACCCGCGTTTTAAAACTTAGGGTTTGTGGATTTCTACCACTGTAGTTTCTTTTTCAAAAGAAACCCATGAGCTATACAGGCATGAAAATCCTAAGAATTAGGGGATTTAAAAGATTTCTTATTCTCCAAAACGGTTCGATTATCTCGCAGATTATTAAGCCCCGCCCGCCGGCGCTCCGCTCCCCCGCGGCTCCGCCCAAGTTGATAATGAAATTCGCGGGGTTCAATGATAAAGGTTAGACACCCAAAATTAGAAAACTAAAAATTATTCTTCCTTAACTTCAGCCTCTTTTTCTTCTTTCTTTTCTTCAGCTTTATCTGCTTTTTCTTCAGCTTTCTTTTTAACTTTCTCAGGAGCTTCAAGAACTTTTTCGACTTTCAAAACGCGGATTTCAAAAGCTGAAAGAGGATAAATCTTTTTGAGTCTAAGGCTCATTGGTTTTTGTAGCTGGTTTCTTATGAGTTCTTCGAAAAGCTCGTTTGCGGTTTTGTCCGCGAAGTATGCGGTTATTTCTTCTTTAGCTTTGTTTCTCAGTGAGCGCTTGACGGAATTGTGAATTTTTCTTCTTGAGATTAAGAAAGGCTTTACTGTAACGATCGCGTCTTTGCAGTTTACTTTGAATGAATCTTCAATGTAGTCAGTTCCTCTTCTGACCATTCTTGCCAGCGTTGAATGGATCATTTCAATTTTTCTCGGAACTGCCACGAATTGCTTTTCATTGTCTTTTGATTTTTCTACAACGAGGGAAAGGATTACATTTTTTCCTTTCAGCATTCTTGTCAAGTCGTAACGAAGGTTTCTGCCTTCAAGTTCCGACGCTTCGTAAGCTATGAGGTTCGTTTCTTTCCTGATTATCGGTATTTCGACATCGAAAAATTTCTTTTTTCTTTTTGCTTGTGCCATGTTTATT
>CAYREP010000069.1:0-1949 GCA_964423375.1 Candidatus Woesearchaeota archaeon
GGTCTTTCCCGCGCTGAAGATCTGAAAAAGGTTGTCGAAGCTTCAAGAAAACAATTTGTTGAAAATGCAATGAAACCAAAAGATCAAGGAGGTCTTTCAATGTCTGAATCAGAAGCCAAAAAACAGGCGGAAAAACTTCTCGGAGTAACGTGGGATGTCGGACATATAAACATGATCAGAAAGTATGGCTACGGCGAGGAACAGACTTTGAAAGAAGCAGAAACCGTCGCGCCTCTTGTAAAGCACGTTCACCTCTCTGACAACTTTGGATTTGAACACACCGAACTGCCAATGGGTATGGGAAACGTTCCAATAAAGAAAATCATGGAGCGCCTCGGAGAAAAAGGTTTCGAAGCCCGAAAAGTTATAGAAGCCGGAAACTGGTGGCAGCATTTCAAGACTTCGCCTTTCCAGGAAACTCTCGAAGCTTTTGGCTCTCCGATTTACAGCATGAAGATGGCGCCGTACTGGAATCAGGCGGTTGGAACTGCCGGTTACTTTGGAGGCTATGGAAACATGCTTCCGCAAATCAATTATGAAACGATGGGCGCGGGATTTTCGATGTTGCCTTCCGAACTCGGCGGCCAGCGGGGCGGCGCAAAAGGAAGCAGAATGTCCGGCAGAGGGTTGGAATAATAAAATATATAATCCAGAATATATATCCAAAGATATTTAAAACTAAATCGCTTTAAATTGCAATAAAGATGGTGAAGAAAAAAAATTCTAAAAGCTCGAAAGCAACTGCCAAAAAGACAGCCGCAAAAAAATCATCTTCCAAAAAATCTTCGGGAAAATCTAAAGGAAAAAAGGCGGCAAAAAGGATAGATTCCAAAAAGTTTCCGACCATAAAAATCCATAAGGATACAGATATTGCGATGGATTTTGCAACAAAAGCTTATGAAAGGTTCAATAAAATAATCAAGTCGGTTGTCCTTTTCGGTTCAACAGCCAAGCAGACAAAAGTTGCAGGCTCGGACATAGACATAATTTTGATTCTTGACGATGTTGCAATTTCGTGGAACGAAGAAATGGTTGCTTGGTATCGTGAAGAATTAGACAAAATCTTGAGAAAAAATCCTTACAGAGAAGATCTTCATATAAATACCATCAAGCTTAGCACATGGTGGGATGATTTGATGCGCGGCGACCCTGTAGTTATCAATGTCTTGAGATACGGGGAAGCCATGATTGATTTCGGCGGTTTCTTTGAGCCTTTGAAATTCCTGCTTCTGAAAGGAAAAATAAAAGCCACCCCCGAAGCAGTTTACAGTTGCCTCGAGCGCGCGCCGCAGCATTTCGTCAGGAGCAAGGTCTCTGAACTTGGCGCGATTGAAGGCCTGTATTGGGCGATGGTTGATTCATCTCATGCTGCATTAATTGCCCGCAATGTGTTGCCCCCATCGCCTGAACATATTCCCCTGAACCTGAAAGAAGTGTTCGTAAACGAGGGAAACCTCAAAATGAAATATGTCACATGGTATCGGGATTTGCTTTTCCTTCATAAGAAAATCGCGCACGGCGAAATCACAGACCTGAAAGGCGTAGAGATTGATGACTGGCAGGCCAAAACAGACGAATTCATGCAGGTCATGGCGAAGCTCGTAGATTCGACAATCGGCGGAAATCCCATCTATATGGAAAGCACCCCGATAAATCTGGGCCTCGATGAAATAAAAAAGAATAGGTCTGTTTCAAGGCCAAGAATGAATCCTAAACAGATGCCTCCTTTGCCTAATCTGCCGCCAAAAACGCAAGACAAAAACATGCCGAATTCAAAAGTCAATATGCCTGCGAAAAATCAAAAAGCCAAAATGCTCTTAAAGAATCCGGATAACCAATATGAAATGCAAATGTCTAACATTCCAAAACTTACAAAAGAAGAAATGAATTCTTCAGATAATAAGAAATAATTTTAAAATTGAAAATTAAACAAGTTTAAGCTGTTTGCT
>CAYREP010000070.1:0-1912 GCA_964423375.1 Candidatus Woesearchaeota archaeon
TGTTGACTTCTATTGGAAGTATTCCAGAATTGAACTCAATTTCGGCGATTTTCAGGGGGTCAAAGTGAATTTCTTCAAGTTTTTCTTTTGGAATCTTAACAAGCAACGGGGCGTTCATTGCAATTTGCAACGCGCGAGCTCCAAGAATTCTTGACATTTCGTATCTTGAGAATTGCATTTTTTCCATCTTAAAATTTGATTTTTACGCTATTTAAATCTGTCCCTTGAGTTCCTGGGCAATTTTCTGTCTGACTTCAACTGCCATATCGAGGGCCTTTTCCATCTGTTCCATGGTCAAGTTTCCGACAAGACCCTTTTGCATAGAGAAAATTCTGTCGTCCCTTCCGCCAGTCGTAATCCTCATGTCGCAATTGTCTTCTTCCTCTCTTGTAGGGTCTATGAGCAGTTGGTCTCCAATCTTGTAAATTGTTACAGCAACTGGTGCTATTTCATGAGCCAAAGGCAGCGGCGTGTCCGTCAATTCATGATAGAGTTTCTCTTCCTCTAAAACATATTTTGGAAGTTTTGCGCTTCTCAATGCTGCGAATGCTCCGATGCTTGCAGCGTCGTACAAATTTCCATCATCGTTTACAGTATAAACATCAACATAAATGTTCCATACTTTTTCCCCTTCCTTTATGCAAAGCTTGTCGAAATCAATGTACTTGCTTTCTCTTACTCCTCTATCGGTTACTCTTCCAAGTTCTATGGCCTGAATTCTTGGCGGTCCGCTTTCAAAGTGCGGCGAACTTATCGGACTAAGCTCCGCGCCCACAACAAGGTTTCCTCTTGTCGGGCTGTCTGCGTAAGGGGTTCCGACGTCCATCTTCACACCTACAATCACTTCAGTCTTGCCGATTTTTACTCTCGCGGAACCTTCAGCATTTTTTGAAACTCCTGTTTCTATCGTGATTTTTCTGAACTCGTCCGCCTTCCGGCCGTCAAATCTTTTTCCTTCTGCAAGGTATTTTTCTATTTTCTTGCTGTTGAGTTTTCCTGTTTCTATCATTTTATATTTCTCCTAATTCCTTCGCCAAATCCTCTGGCAAAGGCCTGTTCTCTCCATTTAAGGTCCGACCTAGTATTACATTATATTCTTGATTATTAAGATCAAGAATCAAATCCTTCAATCCTTCTTTGGGACAGGTTCCTGAACTTTCCATATCATTAAACTTTGTTTCAATGTGGTAATCTTCATGGGGGTTCTTATCAGGGTATATAACTGCTACTGGACTTTGAATAACCTTTCTGCCAAGGTATACTCCTGGTTTCATTCTCTCGCCTCCACGCTTTTCTTCAAAGCTTCTTTTTGAATCTCGTGAATTTTCTTGGTAGCTTCTCTTGCCATCTTGATCGCTTCCTTCAATTGTTCTTTTGGAATGTTTCCGTCAAGCTGCATGTGCGTGATTCTTCCGTCGGGAGTCATCGTGATTGGAATGTCTGTCGGACCTTCGCCTTCTTCCCAGTCTTCTTCATGTTTGTTGACATCGACAACAAGCTGTTTGTCAAGTTTTCCGATCGAGACGCTTGATGCAAGGCTTTTCATTGGAATTCCTGCTTGCGCCAAGGCCATTGCAGCTGCATTGATTCCCGCGCATCTCGTAGAAGCGTTTGCCTGAATAATATTAATGTAAACATCAATTACCTGATTTGGAAATTTTTCAAGTTGAATCACCGGCTCCAACGCCCATTCAGTTATCTTGCTGATTTCACTCGCTCGTCTGTTTGTTCCCGGCCTGATTCTGTCGTTTACAGAAAAACTTATCATGTTATATTCGCATCTCAAGACGCATTTCTCCGGATTCTGTGCATGTTGAGGATGCATTTTTCTTGGCCCGTAAACTGCGGCGATTGCGATTGTCCCTCCGAAAGCCCACATCGCGCTGCCGTCTGCATTTGGAATTATGCCTAC
>CAYREP010000071.1:0-1876 GCA_964423375.1 Candidatus Woesearchaeota archaeon
TAAGGCTTTTAATTTTATCTATCAGGGAAAAACCCGTTCCCTTCAGGACGAAGATAGTTATCATCAAAACAACAAGAATCGCGACCGCTATAAGCAGCCACGGCAAAAACTCCGAGATTATTCCTTTTCTGCCAAAAACCATCCGGCCCCTTTTATCCATTATAAAAGAAAAAAAATATTCTTAATAAATCTTCCTTAACCGGCGATGTTTCCAAGGACAACCGAAGAAAGAACGAAAAGCACGAGTGTTGATACGAGGGCAACAATAAAATATAGCATGACTCCCTTCATGAGATTCTTGGCCGTGCTGTTCGCCTTTTCAAGCTGGTCTTCCCCCGAATTTATAGTAACCAACGTTCCGGTAAGTATGAATATTATCTGAACAAGATAAACTCCGATGGCGATCTGGAGATAATATGGAGGAATCGTGTTTGTCTGATTGAAAAGTGTTAAAATGCTCGCGATATTCCCAAGACCGGAGACCCCGTTGTTGGAGAGTTCGCTCACTTTCAACTTACTAAGTATGGAAGTAATCATCGCCGCAAGCCCAATGACCACTCCCGCAAGCAAAGGCGCGAGGAAGGTGATGTTGCTTTTTATATCGGAAATTATTTCTGCAAGAAGATCTTTCAATCTGTCCGTTATTTTTTGTATATTCTTGACATATTCTGAAATAGACATAAGGCTCACGGCCGCAACTCTAAGGCCCTTCTTTGCGGCCTCTATGAGGATTCTCATGCTCGTTGCTATTAAGTCTGAAGGATAAGCGTTTATCGCTCCCCTCCTAGAATCAAAGATTGCATTTTCGACGCTCATTCCGGCTCTTTGGATATTGAAGTTCACTTTCTTGAAAAACTCCGAGGTTTTCAGGCCTGTAGTCGATTCGGCAACTTTCGCAAAAACAAGTTCGGGAGGAGTTCCGTTTCCGATCCGGTTTCCAAGCTGGAAAAGCGAATTGTTGAACTCCGCTTCAAGCTCTTTCGTCGCATTCCTGTCGGAAATCAATCTCCCCGTCTTTTCCTTGTATGCCAATGCGAAGAACAGCGCCAAACCGAGAGGAATGAACATTCCGAGAATCAAAGACCCTATTCCGTAAGGCCCGGATAATCCGCCGCTCGCTTCGTTTTTTACGAACCCAAAGAATCCGTCGTTCCCGAAAACCCCAAGACCGATTTGTGCAAAAGTAAAATCATTTCCCGGCAGGCTTGTCTGCATTCCCAAAAGTTGGGGCAGTGGAGTGAATCCCCAAATCAGAGGCAAGAACCCGACTATGAAAAACGGAAAAGTCGCCGCCAGCGCATGCCAGTAAGGTTTGGAGCTTTTGAATTGCGCATAGCGGGGATTTCTTTCCAATAAACTTGTCTCCCCATATCCCCCTGGCCTCATCATCAGGTATTTGTTCATAAGGAAAAAAGCGAGGAAAGGGATTATGAGATTATAAAGGATAAAAACATGGCTCGCCTTAAGCAAATTCCCGACCATCAGGGAAGCGAGCGGCAGCATGGCCATTCCGAGAACGGGCAGCGTTGTCCCAAGCATGTAAGTGCTTTCTATCGGACTTTTAACATCATGGACAAACTTGAGCATCCGGTCATAGACACCGTCCAGGATTACTTGCAGCGCTTTTTCAAGAGTCGCAATTCTCCGATTATCATCAGGCTCAAACAGGCTGCTTTCTATCAAATGAAAAGATTCTATGAACTCCGGAGAATAATCTCTCCAGATCTGAAGATAAGCGTCGAGGCTCTCTTTTATTGTAGAAAATTTTCCTACCTCTACATTATAAAAAACTTTTTTGAAATCAAGCGCGAGAGGATATTGAAAATGTTGTGCCGCGAAAGCTATCGCTTTTTCCAGATTGGAAGTGTGTCTCATG
>CAYREP010000072.1:0-1876 GCA_964423375.1 Candidatus Woesearchaeota archaeon
CCCAATGTGCTTTTTAAGCTCGAGAGATATTTGCCTTAGATTTTCTGCCCTTCAAGATCTTATTAATTTCTTTTTCTTTTCTGTCGAGGTCGTGAATTCCGCTTGCGTTCTCAATTTTGTTAAGCCCCTCCAATAAGTCCTTAATGATCTTTTTCATTTTGTCATCTTTGCTTGAAGTTAGCATAGCAAACCAAGATCCTTCGATCTGCCGGAACAAAGGATAAAGTCCCGAGCCAAAAAGAGACGTTATTATTTGACTCCTGTTGGCATGAGTTAGTTTAGCTAAATCATCTATTGTTCCCAACATTTCTTCATTAATGTCTATTGAAATTTTCTTCTTTTTCTCAAATGGTTTTTTGTGAAGCTCTACCATATTATAATAATATCTTTATAATATTTAAATGTTTCTATAATCTCCAAAACCCTTAATTAGTCTTTTTTCCAATTTTATTCATGGAAAAACTTGTAATAATCGCGGATTCGGAAGACAACAGTTACGTTGGCGGGAAGCCGGCGTTCGAGAAGATAAAAGAAGTTGTTGAGACTTACCGGCCGGTGTTTTTGTTGGCGGAGAAGCTGGAGAATTACACTATAGAATCAGAGAGGCATTTTTCGATGATAATGAAACGGAAGCGGCTTTCGAACATGACGGTTCTCGGAGATGTCAAGGAACTTATCAAGCTTGCCCACAGGAACAAGGCGAAAGTGATCGGGATCGATTTCGAGAATTTTCTTCTTTCGAAAGAGCAGCAGCTCGCGGTGAAGAAACACAAAGACGTTTCGGGCGAGGAAGAAAAAGCGTTGGAAGACCTTGCGCTTAGAAGAGAGAACAAGCACGTGAAGATGATAAAGAAATATCTTTACATGTCGAGGAAACCTGTTGTCGCGATCGTGCCGGCGAGAGAGCTGCGGAAAAAGTCGTTGATCCGCGAGGAATTCAGAAAGTTCAAGGATGGCTGCAAGTTGATATTTCCAGTCAACGCAAAAGGTGAGATGAGGCTTGAACCGACGAGGGAAAAGTTGGGGTGGAAGGAAGAAGGATTGTGAAATGGAAAAGATTGTATTGTTATCGTGCGTTAGCAAAAAGTTGCCCCACAGATCCAAAGTTAAGGATCTTTACATAAGTGATTTTTTCAAGAAGAGTTTGAAATTTGCGCAATCTTTGAATCCGGATAAAATATTCATACTTTCTGCAAAATACGGGCTTCTGGATTTAGATAAGGAAATAGAGACTTATGATAAAACCCTGAATAAAATGAAGTCTTCTGAAAAGAAAGAATGGGCTGATGAAGTATTGGAAAGCCTAAGAAAAGTTTCTGATTTGAATAATGATGAATTTATTTTTCTTGCCGGAAGAAATTATAGAGAATATCTTTTGCCGCACATTAAAAAATATAAAATTCCGATGGAAGGCTTAGGCATTGGAAAACAACTTCAATATCTTAAGGAGCATACAAAATGAGCGAAGAATGTGAAGAACTTCATCAATTATTTAACAGGATGAAAAGATTTCATTTTGATTTTGATAAAAATGAAATTCCATTAAATGGAGTTTACATACTTTTCGAGAAGGGAGAGGGAGCCCACGAGGGAGACAGAATCGTAAGGGTTGGAACACACACCGGAAGAAATCAATTAAGAAACAGGTTGCAGCAGCATTTTCTTTTGCCGCGAAAGAACCGAAGTATCTTCAGAAAGAATATTGGAAGAGTTATTCTCAATGAACGAAAAGATCCTTTTATCGATCAGTGGAATATAGATTTGATAACGAGAAAATCCAGAGAAGAAAATGAAGGCAAATTTGACCTAAAGAAACAGGAGCAGATAGAAAAAGAAGTAACAAAATACATTCAAGATAATTTTAGTTTTGTTGTTT
>CAYREP010000073.1:0-1866 GCA_964423375.1 Candidatus Woesearchaeota archaeon
CAGGCAGAAAACGGCACGCTTGAAGACAGAATTTACGCAATTTACACTTCACCCCTGAAAGCTCTTAGCAACGACATCCACAAAAATCTTGTTGAACCCCTCGAACAGATCAAAGCGATTGCAGAGAAAAAAGGCATAAAACTTATGGACATCCGCGTCGGTTTAAGAACAGGAGATACAACACAGTCAGAAAGGGCAAAAATGGCAAGAAAAGTCCCGCACATTTTTGTCACAACCCCTGAATCTTTAGCAATAACATTGACAAGTCCGAAATTCGTTGAAAACATGAAAGCGGTAGAGTTTTTCATCATAGATGAAATCCACGCGCTGGACAACAAACGCGGAACCTATCTAAGTCTGACAATGGAAAGGCTTAATGAAATAAGCCAAATCTGGCCCACTAAAATTGGCTTGTCCGCTACAATAGAACCTATGGAAGAAGTCGGCAAATATCTTGTCGGCGAAGCCAAAGACCGGGAGGTTTTAATTGCCCGTGTCCCATTGGCAAAAAAAGTCGATGTTGAGGTCTTAACTCCCACAGATGATTTAATCGGCGACAAAAACGTCATGCCGAATCTCTACACGCTTCTTGCAGATTTGATAGGTAAAAACAAGACAACCCTGATTTTCACAAACACGCGTTCAGCAACCGAAAGAATCGTCAGCAAGCTGAAAGAAAAATTCCCCACAGAATACGGCGATGATAACATAGCAGCGCACCACTCTTCGCTTTCAAAAACCCACCGGTTCGACGTTGAAGAACGCCTCAGAAAAGGCGAATTGAAAGTTGTTGTCTGTTCCACGAGTCTTGAACTTGGAATCGACATCGGTTCCATAGACTTGGTCATAATGATAGGCTCTCCAAAATCTTCCGCGAGAGCGCTTCAAAGGCTGGGAAGAGCGGGCCACAAACTGAACGAAGTTGCCAAAGGTCGTTTCATAGTAACAGACAGAGATGATTTAGTTGAATGTTCAGTCATCCAGAAAGAAATGATCGAAAAAAGAATCAACAGAATCAAATTCCCGAGAAACTGTCTCGACGTTTTGGCGCAGCAAATCTATGGCATGGCAATCTACAAAATCTGGAATATCGACGAGCTTTACGACACAATAAAGAAAAGTTACTGTTACGCAAACCTCTCGAAAAAAGATTATCTCGACATCATAAGCTATCTCGCCGGAGAATATGACCTGGAAAAGAATCATGTCTACGGAAAAATCTGGTACGATCCGGAAACGAAACAAATCGGCAAACGCGGAAAGATGGCAAGAGTCATGTACATGACAAACATCGGCACAATCCCCGAAGAATCTTTCATAACGGTAAAGCTAACAAAATCGCAGGAACAAATCGGTTTCATCGACGAGGGTTTCATGGAGCGAATGAAAAAAGGCGACGTCTTCGTTCTTGGAGGGAGAAAATACCAATTTGCATATTCAAGAGGAATGAATCTTTATGTGAATTCCGCAGAACACCTAAACCCAACAATTCCTTCATGGTTCTCGGAAATGCTGCCCCTTAGCTTTGACTCGGGTCTTGAGATAAACAAGTTCAGACTTTTTATGAATGAAAGATTTTCTTCGGGAAAATCAAAAGCAGAAGTCCAAAAATTCGTTGAAGAATACCTTTACGTAAACAAAGACACCGCAAAAAAGATAGTGGATTATTTCTACGAACAGTTCAAGTTTCTCGCCATCCCTAATGAAAAAACAATGATCGTTGAAAGATACAAAGGCGAAAAAAAATATTTGATTTTCCACAGCATGTACGGCCGCCGCGTCAACGACGCTCTTTCAAGAGCTCTCGGCTTCCTAGTAGGTCGCGCAGGCGGAAGAGATATTGAAATCGGCATAAACGACAACGGT
>CAYREP010000074.1:0-1833 GCA_964423375.1 Candidatus Woesearchaeota archaeon
AAATACAAATCAAGGAAATCGCGGAAACTTTTGAAGTCATAAGAATTTATCCAAGCGAAATAGATGCTCACAGCATCAGCGGAATAAATCTAAACGATTTGGAAGCTCACACCGCGTCAGAAATAATAAACAGAATAAACCGCGGCTTTACTGAAATTTCAGTTGTAATAGATTGCCCCTCTCCAAACCGCGAAGCTTACAACGAACTTGTGAAATCAAAAATTCTTAAGCTCCAGGATTTAAAGGAAGTTGCAAGCGAACACAAGGCAGATGTAAATCACATTTCGGCTTCCGCCGCTTCAATCCTTGCAAAATGCGTCAGAGACAGGGAAATGGACTTGCTGAAAGAAAAATATGGTGAAGTGGGAAGCGGTTACTGCCACGATCCCCTCACAATAAAATTCATCAAGGAAAACTTAAAGCGTTTGAAGGACGACGTCATTTTCAGGAAAACGTGGCAAACCTGGCAAACAGCAGTAGCGGAAAGCGAGCAAAAAACCTTGTTTGAATAATCATATAAATTCTTATAAATGGTTAGCTCTATTTTTAGAGATGCCTGAGAAATTTTATATTATTGGAAAGTTTGAGGATAAAGAAAGGGTCAGAAACCTTCGCATGAGGCTCGAAGAATTAGGTTATGAAAATTCTTATGACTGGACAACACATAGGCCGATAAAGCCCTATTCCGAAAACCCCGAGCTTGCAACAGAATATTCTGAAAATGAACTTAAGGCTATTTCTGAATCAGATATAATTATTTATCTTTCATCTAGAGAAGGAACGACCTCCAAATTGGAAATGGGCGGGGCGATGCTCCTAAAATTTACGAGAGGAAAACCTCAAATTATCTATGCGGTAGGAGAATCCAATAGTGCTTCTCCTTGGTATATGAATAAACTTGTAAAAAGAGTAGACTTGGAAGACGATGTTGTTTCTGATTTAGCTCTTAGAAATGATAACTAATCTTACTATTTTTCTCATTAAACTTTAAAAACTTCTCCCACCTTTTTTCGAAATGAAAAAGAGGAATAATTTGAACTTCATGTTGGGTTGCTGGAACTGTGAAGAACCCGCTGGAGGTTCTCAATGACTTACATAAAAAAACTGGTGATGAAAGGCTTCAAGAGCTTTGCAAGAAAAACAGAAATTCCTTTCGTTCCGCAGATTAATGTTATTCTCGGTCCGAACGGGAGCGGAAAATCTAACATAACCGACGCGCTGTGTTTTGTTCTTGGAAGGCTAAGCGCAAAATCACTCCGCGCGGCCAAATCCAGCAACCTGATTTTCATGGGCAACAAGTCTGTTGGAGCTGCAGGCGAAGCTTCGGTAGAACTGACTTTTGACAATTCAGACGGAACTTTTTCAATAGACAAAAAAGAAGTCACTGTAAAAAGACTCGTAAGAAAAAACGGCCAGAGCATTTACAAAATCGACGACGAAACGAAAACAAGACAGGACGTTCTCTCGCTGTTGGCGCAGGCTGGAATCGACCCTAACGGTTTCAATCTTATCCTGCAGGGCGAAATCCAAAACTTTGTCCGCATGCACACAGAAGAGCGAAGAAAAATTATAGAAGAAATTTCCGGCATCTCAATTTACGAAATGCGAAAAGAAAAATCGCTCCGCGAGCTTGAAAAAACTGAAGAAAAACTTAAAGAAATCGCAACAATCCTTCGCGAGCGAACAAGTTACATGAATAATCTTGAAAAAGAAAGGCAGCAGGCCTTGCGTTTCCAGAAGCTTCAGGAAAATGTCAAGAAGTACAAAGCGAGCATAATTCTTCAGGACCTGAGAAAAAAGAAAAAAGAACTTGAAGCGGTCAAAGTTAAGATA
>CAYREP010000075.1:0-1814 GCA_964423375.1 Candidatus Woesearchaeota archaeon
ACCAAGTTCTGAAAACCGATGAAGATATTGAAGTCGGTTCAAGAGTTGGATAAATTTAAGTTCTAGAAAGATAATCTTTGACAATATTATCCTGATCGAATGAAAGTTTGATATTCTTCAAATCTCTTTTATCGACCAACTTCCATTCAGAAGCGGCTTTTGGATTTAAGGAGACTCCTCCTTCAAATTCTCCAACATAAACTAAAGACAAAAAGGGCTCTTTTTTATCAGGGTCTTCTCTGAAATAAGCACCAAGCAAATACTTTGGAGTAAAATCCACCTTAAGATCATAATAGACTTCTTTCTTAACAACTTCAGAGGGATCTGAAAGTTTATCAAAATATCCTACACCTCCAACAAAAGACCAAAATCCCGCGAAAGGTTCTTTGGATCTTTTCTCAATTAAGACCTTCCCGTCTTTTTCAATAATCGCAACAGTAACTAATTTTGGATAAGCCATCTTATTAGAAAATCACTTCTTCCCGAAAAGCCACTCCTTCAAACTTCTCCGGTCTTTCCTTGAATCATATTCCTTGTCCATAATCCTCGCTGCGATTTCCTTGTAAGCTCTTGCAGGCTTGCTCCACGGATGCGTGTGCACGACCGCGTCCTTCATGTTCATCGATTCCTTTATTACAAGATCTTCAGGAATCATTCCTAAAATAGGCACTTCAAGCATATCTTTTACAGTTTCAGGCTGCATTTCAATCCGGTCTTTCCTGACGCGCGTCATGATAATCCCCAATATATGGATATGCATCTGCTCTGCAAGCTTTATGGTTTTCAAAGCGTCAGTTATCGCGGCGATTTCAGGGTTTGTGACTATTAGAAGCTCATCCGCCATGCCTATCACGGAAAGCGCTTCGTTCCCGAGCCCGGCTGAACTGTCAACAACGACATAATCGGAAATTTTCTTGAAATCTTCTTTGAAATCCTTTATCTTCTCCGGCTTTAGCTTCTTGAGCTCCTTAATTGAAAGCGAAGAAGGCATGATTTTCATTCCGGATTCATGTTCATAAACGGCTTCATAAGGCTCGGCTTTTTTCAAAAGAACATGATTGAGATTTATCGGAACTTCAGGGGAATTAAGGTGTATCCCGACATTTGGCGTCGACAAATTGGCGTCGATTACAAGAACGTCCCCCCCGAAATGATTTATCGCCGCTCCGAGATTTATGGCGGTCGTGGTCTTCCCGACACCTCCCTTTCCTGATGTTATAACGATTAACCGTTTCATTTTAATATTGGTAATTGCAGAACGCTGTTCTACTTAGAAAGAAATTGTTTAGTGGTGCTTATAAATTTTTCCAACATCGCCGCATAATCCTTGAGTTTGTCGAGATTTATATTGACTTCTTCTCCGCGATAAATCACCCTCAACGTAACATTCTTCCTGAACTCGCCGATGCGCTCCTTTCGCAGGTCTTCTATCTTCCGGAGCATCTCGTAAAGCTCGACAACTTCCAAAAAATCTTTGTCGTCTTTGAAAAGCTTTTTCACGACTGTGTCTTTTTCCAACGGACTGGCGGGAATTGTCGAGATTTTCTTTTTAGTTTTCGCGTGCTTGAGGATTTCGTCTATGCTGATTTCGATCATCCTTCGCCATCGCAAAAGCAGGTTGATTATGACATCGCAAGTCTTCGTATACTTCAGACTGACATAAAGCAGATGGTCCGCGCGAATTTTCTCCTCAATTATTTCTTCCATTTTTAATTAGAACTGAAAATTACTAAGGATAACCCCTTTTTATATTTTTCCAATTATAACTATTCCATAATAATAAAATCTTAAAGTTGTGTTGAAAGGATAACTTA
>CAYREP010000076.1:0-1764 GCA_964423375.1 Candidatus Woesearchaeota archaeon
TTTTACCTGTTAATTCTCCATATAGATATTCTTCTACAACAGTTTCAGAATCTTCTTTGGTTAATCCTGATTTTAACAAACCATCAATACATAATTTTTTGATTTCAGTGATTTTGATTCTCATATATAAGATGATAAAATTGCTATTATTAAAAGCTTTTCTAATGAGCCCGCCTTTTTCTTTAATATTGTAAATTACCTGCGCCTTACGCTGCGGATTTCTTTCAGAAATCCTTGGGGACGCTGCGCTTTCGTCGCTTCGCTCCTCACCCTCGTATAACAGGGCTTAAACGGAAAATGCCTCAGCTCGGCATTTTCCCAAATTGCTCCCTGCGGTCGCAACTTCGTTTAATCGCGATGTTAAGAAAAATATTTCTAAGATTTTATTTCAAAACAAAATTATGCTGCCTTGACTTTAACTGCCTTGGGTCCTTTGTCGCCCTGTTCAACTTCAAATTCAACAGAATCGTTTTCTTCTAACGTTGTTCCTTCTGCCAGACCGCTTTCATGAGCGAAGTATTCTTTGCCGTCTTCGCCTTTTATGAATCCGAAGCCTTTCACTTTGTTGAAAAATTTCACTGTGCCTTTCATTTTTTCCTCCTGATTATTTATTATCGTCTGCGCTGATTTTTCCATCGCTCTTGTTTAATTTCTATATCTCTGGAACCGCACTTTTTGCAGGTCAAAACTATCGTGGCTTTTGACTTTTTGCCGTGGGTGTAATTCTTGCTTGACCTTATGTCCGTTCCGTTACATTTCCTGCAGGTTTCCATTGTAATGTTGATTAAGAAATCACAAACGAGAATCAAAAGATTCTTCAACTCAAGCATGAGAATACTTAACTGATTTAAGAAATTATGAGAAGGTTATAAAGGTATGTGTTTTGTGAATCTGAATTATCTCCAAGAGATAGATTTCAAGATATGATTCACTTTATTGAAGCAAGGTGTGTTACTAAGAAATTTGCAATGTCAAAAAATGAGGGGTGTTTATATGGTTTGTTAGGAAGATGCGAGAATTGAGATCTAATTCTCTCTAGTTAGTTCCATAAAGAAGGGATGTTCTTTTTCGCCTATTTCAAGAAGGTCAAAATTTGAAACAGGTCCGCCCAATTTTTTCCAGAAATCTCTTGCTTCATCTTTTCCTCTGTAAACTCTTTTTTCTAATCCTAATTCAGAATAATCCCGTTCAATTAAGTAAGATTGATTAGGTCCATATAGTTCTCCAATGTGAATCGTTCCTTTTCTCTTTAGTATTCTCGTTAATTCCTTAAAGATATCTCCTCTATAAGAAGGATCGCTCTTGAATCTTCCGAAAACATTCATAATCCAAATTTGATCTGCGTATTCTTCTGGGAGAGGAATTTCTTGAACATATCCTTGAATTATCCTCCCTCTACCTCTCGATTCATAAAACTCTTTAAAGCTTTTAACATTTTCCGGATCACAATCAACCGCCGTATAATCTACATCTTTTCCAATGCGCTCAAAAAGCGGATTCTGGAACATCATAAAAATAGGATTCATCTCAGGACCTATTTCAACGATTCTTTGTTGGGCAGATATTTCTTTCATTTTTTCTATCTCCAATTAATCCGCGAATTTTTTCAGTTTCAGCTATTTGCAATTAAGTTCGTTTTGCTTTTAGCTGCGAGTTACAAGGGCGATTATTTGACAAGAGTCTGGATTTCTTCTATATGGTCCGCTACGTCTTTTCCTTTTTTTGTAAGCTTTATCAGCTTAACCCGCCCCTTTTTCTCGAAAA
>CAYREP010000077.1:0-1763 GCA_964423375.1 Candidatus Woesearchaeota archaeon
GGCGCTTTTCTTGTTTTGTCGACGACAAATTTTATTTTTTATAGCAGAAATCTTTATAAACCGGATGTGTCTTTTTTCGGTGTAACTAAATCTGGACAGATGCGCTGTTCCATTTTTTGTTAATTAATGGTTGCTGGAACAATGGACAAAAAAGAATATACTGGTGAACAAATCAAAGTTTTGGAAGGCCTAGAAGGTGTAAGAAGAAGGCCGGGAATGTACATAGGCGGAACCGGAAAGGATGGTTTGCATCATTTGGTTTACGAAATCGTAGACAATTCGGTTGACGAAGCGCTTGCAGGATTTTGCAAAGAGATTAATATCTCAATAAACAAAGACGGTTCCGTGACTGTAACCGATGACGGGAGGGGATTCCCTGTCGATATTCATCCGGTTTACAAGATTCCCGCAGTCCAGGTCGCCCTCACAAAACTCCATGCAGGTGGAAAATTCGACAAAAAATCTTATCAGATTTCCGGAGGACTGCACGGTGTCGGTTCTTCTGTTGTTAATGCTCTTTCCAGAAAGATGATTGTAGAAGTCAAGAGAGGCGGCAAGATTTACAAACAGGAATATTCGCGAGGAGACGCGAAAACGAAACTTGAAGTTATAGGAAAATATGCCAATGAAGATGACAGCGGTACAAAAGTTACATTTTGGCCTGATGATGAGATATTTTCAGTTACTACTTTTGACTACAAGGTTTTGGAAACCCGATTCAGGGAAATTGCGTTCCTTAATGCCGGCCTCAAGATTGTTTTGTCCGATGAGGCTTCAAACAAGAAAATAGATTTTCATTATTCCGGAGGACTTCTGGAGTTCATAAAGTGGGTGAACAAGTCAAAGGATGTAATCAGCAAGCCGATTTATTTCAAGAGAGAAAATGAAGGAATCTCCGTCGAAGTTGCCGTGCAATACAATACAGGTTATCAGGAAAATATCTTTGGATTTGTCAACACCATAAACACTGTTGAAGGCGGAACACATGTTTCTGGTTTTAAGTCTGCGCTTACAAAGGTCATAAATGATTATGCTAAGAAAAACAAGATGCTGAAAGAAGGGAGCATTTCAGGAGACGATGTGCGCGAGGGACTTACTGCAATTATCAGCGTTAAGATTCCCGAGCCGCAATTCGAAGGTCAAACAAAGACAAAGCTCGGCAATTCTGAAGTTAAGGGCCTTGTTGAATCCATAGTTAATGCTTCTCTTTCAGAGTTTCTCGAAGAGAATCCGACTTCCGCGAAGAAAGTCATCTCCAAAGCAATAGATGCCGCTAAAGCTAGGTTGGCTGCGAAGAAAGCCCGCGATCTCGTGCGGAGGAAAAACGTCCTGTCTGTTGGCGGCGGATTGCCCGGCAAGCTTGCGGATTGTTCAAGCAAGAAAACTGAGAACACAGAAATTTATGTTGTTGAAGGAGACTCTGCTGGAGGTTCCGCAAAGCAGGCTCGCGACAAGGAATTTCAGGCGATTCTGCCCCTTAGAGGGAAGATATTGAATGTTGAAAAAGCGAATCCCGCGAAAGCGCTTTCAAGCGAAGAAATCGCTAATCTTATAACAGCAGTCGGGACCGGAAGCGGAGACCAATTTGATATCTCAAAGTTGAGATACAATAAGATAATCTTAATGGCGGATGCGGATGTTGACGGCGAGCATATCAAAACTCTTTTGTTGACGTTTTTCTTCAGGTTCATGCCGCAGCTTATTGAAAACGGAAATATTTTTGTTGCGCTTCCTCCACTTTACAGGATAAGAAAGAAAAAAGA
>CAYREP010000078.1:0-1560 GCA_964423375.1 Candidatus Woesearchaeota archaeon
ACGTTAAGGCTAGAAGACGAGGTCAACTCTTTTTCCAGAAACGAGGAAGATTAATCCAAATCTGAATTGAAAATCCAACGCTTGCAGCTGTTGGTGTCCAAAAGTTGCTTTTACGGCAAATTGATTTTTTGGAATGTCATTTTCATTTTCTCAGAAATCTAATAACCAGATCCAAAAATAATTTCTGCTCTCGAATTTTAAGATCTTATAAGGAGGATTAGAAACTTTAGTAGCTTTTCCCGATGTAGACAACTTCTTTTGCGGGCTTACCGCAGATTATACACTTTTCTCCGGAGGATGGCTTTTCACTCTTGTTCGCCATGGTGCCTCTCACGTCCGCGCCAATTTCCTGTTCGATTACTTCTGCACACTTTATCCCCTCTTTTCCAACAGAACAGAAATTTGCTCTTGCGATTTTGTGGTTCCTCATGGCTTTTTTTAACTCTTCTTTTGTTTTGCAGTCTACTGTTTTATCTTTCATAAAATCGTCCGCTTTGGTTTTCAGTCTTAAGTCGTATTGCTCGCCGAGTTTTGAAATATCTGAAATCTTTGGTTCTGCTATAAGCTCTTTTTTTCCGGTGTCTCGAGTGAAGAGCAAGACTTTTTTATCTTTCAATTCTTTTTCTCCGAACTCTATTCTGAATGGCACTCCTTTGAGTTCCCATTCATAAAATTTTTCACCCGGGCGCTTTTCTTCTCTTGAGTCGAGTTCAACGAAAAGGTTTTGTTTGTCGTGAGTTGTTTTTATTTTATCTGGTTCTTTAAGGATTTTTTGTTTATTTTTTCCGCTTCTTTCAAAATTTTTTCTTTGTTATTTTTATTGAATATTGGGACAATTACAACCTGAACCGGAGAAATGCAGAAAGGCATGACCAGGCCTTTGTCGTCGCCGTGAGCTGAGATTACGGAGGCTAAGATTCTTGAAATCGCCGGACCGTAGCAGGTTTGCCAGCCAAATTGTTCCTTGCCATTTTCATCTTTGAAACTTACGTTGAATGCTTTTGCGAAATGTTGGCCGAGCAAATGTGTTGAAGGTTGCTGGAGAATTTTTCCATCAGGCATCAATGTGTCTGCAGCTACAGTGTAATCCGCGCCTGCGAATTTGTCCCATTGCGGTCTTTTCATGGGCAAGAAAGGAACGCCGAATTTTTGATGCATGACTTCTTCCGTAGTGCGAATGTCTTCCTGGACCTGCTCTTCCGCTTCTTCTTTTGTCGCGAAGACGTCGTGAGATTCTATCCAGTAAAATTCTCTTGCTCTTATCAAAGGTCTCGTTGCTTTTGTTTCATAACGGAAGACATTTGCGCGCTGGTAGAGCTTCAAAGGCAAGTCCCGCCATGACCGAATCCAAATGGAGTACATTTGATACATGGCCGTTTCGCTTGTGGGTCTTAATGCTAATTTGCTTTCGCCCTTTATTTTTTCGAGCCAAAATACTTCCGGAGTAAAACCCTTGACGTGTTCTGATTCTTTTGTGAAATTTTCTTCGGGGATCACGATCGGGAAAAATGTCGGTTTGTGGCCGCGTTTTTCAAGAGCTTTTTCATAAAGCGAGTACAT
>CAYREP010000079.1:0-1553 GCA_964423375.1 Candidatus Woesearchaeota archaeon
CGATTATACTTATTGCTGCGGAGGTTACTTCCTTGGGATATGCTTCGGATGGTGCCAAGTGAATTACGACGTCCAATGGCAAATGAAACCTTCTTCTTAAACCAACTTGATTTTGATTTAATCTTTAATGCCCTCAGAATTCCAGTTTCATCTGTTTGAAGAATCTCGGTTTGCCGTTGTTGCCGGCAGTTGATTGGGGATTCCATGCCGGGCAGATTTGTTTGTAAGCGCACCAATCGCAAAGCTTGGAAACAGAAGGAGTGAATTCGTGTTCCATGGTGGATTCAATAGTTTTTATCAGTTCAAGAGTTTCTTTTTTCAATTGGTTCAATTGTTCTTTGGTCCTTTGGGATTCTATGCGCTTGTTGAAATTTAGGTAGTGCCAAATTAATCTTACTTTTTCTGCATTATCGAACATCTCGCGGACAGCTATGGAATAAAGGGCCAGTTGCCGGTCTTCGTCGAGTTTTTCCTGCGGAGGCAAGGTGTTTGAGGTTTTGTAATCGTGAATTTCATATTCTTGAGTTTCAAGGTTATAACAAAGCCGATCGATGAAACCTTTAAGTTTATAATTGCCTTCTTCATCGAGGTCTATGAAGATTTCTTTTTCCAAATCAAGAGTGTTTTCCTGAAACGGCTTGTAGCGATTGTAATAGTCTATTAGGAACTGGACGCCTTTGTTGAAGTAATCTTTGTCAGTCATGCCTTTTTTTGGGATTTTGAAATCCTGATATTCTGAAAGCCAGCTTCTTGAATAGTAAAGCATTACATCATCCAGCGTCGGAAGCCGGCTCTCTTTCGCTTCGGTGTAAAGCCACTCGAGAGTTTTGTGGACCATCGTTCCTAGATGCGCTTCAATCGTCCGTTCTTTTTCAGGTATCTTGTCTATATACCTGAATTTATATTTCTGTTTGCACTGTTCAAACGTGCTTAGCCTTGAGTGAGAATAGATTGTCATTTTCCTCGGTTTAACAGGTGTTGAAAATTAAAATCAGTTATAAAGTTTGTTGTGAAAATTGATATTTTTATAAATTAAAATTCATTCCGATTGTGATGTTAGGAATGTTTTTTCATGGAAGCAGAAAAAGTTCGAATATTGCAATAACCTTCGATGATGGACCTTCGGAAGATACTGAAAAAGTTTTGGACCTACTTAAGAGATATAACGCCAAAGCCACCTTTTTTGTTTGGGGTGAACGAATTAAAGGAAGAGAAAAAATTCTTAAAAGAATGTTGAAGGAAGGTCATGAAATTGGAAATCATACTTATTCCCATAAACGGTTGGGATTTAAGTTTGGAAAATTCATAGAAGATGAAATAAGGAAGTGCGATGAAGTATTGAAAAAAGTCGGGATTGAGACTAATCTGTTTAGATTTCCCGGATTTAGTTTCAACTTGATCGGTTTGAGGGTTTGCAGAAATTTGAGAAAGAAAGCGATATTTTCCGACATGATTTCCAATGACTGGAAAGATCCATGGAAAGAACGAATTCATCGGGATAAGCCTGCAGATATAGAAGCCCCAGTGAGAAAAACTTTGACCAAAACCAGAAA
>CAYREP010000080.1:0-1547 GCA_964423375.1 Candidatus Woesearchaeota archaeon
TTTATCTGGAAACAAAGTTTAATGTTATTGGGATGATTGACCTTAAGGTTAGGCTGTAATGTAAACATATTTGCCGATCCTCCAAAGACGGGTGGGTTTCCATAAAGAGCATAATGATAAGATTCTGAAGGGAGCTCTCCGTTTATATAGGTGGTTACATAAGTATAATTCATATATTTCACTAAAGAAGGATTCTCTTCAATAGTTAACAATAATATATCTGTCTGATTTTCATAACTGTCATTGCACCAACTTTTCCCTAAAATGGAATTAGAAAACATTTTATCCTGAATAATAAAATCGTCAGTAGTAAGATTAGTTTCCCCCAGGACAAAATTGCTTGAAGAAAGAGAAGTGTTATTAGACGCAGAGATATATGACTGCGACAGCGCGCGATTCGCATTATAAAAAAAGTAAATTAAAATCCCAAGGACAGCGAGACTTGCCAGAACAATTACGATAATCAATAAAACTTTCGGATGTTTTTTATTGTGATTTTCCAAGGCGGACTTTTCGGATTTGGGCAAAACTGCAGAAACAAGATCAAACGAATCGTCAATTTCCTTCTCAGACCAGCCCTGAGAAAGCAAACTCTTTTTTATCTGTTCTTTAGTAAATCCCCTAGCTAATTGTTCCTTTATGTAACCAGCTATTCGGCCATCAACCATAATTACACAATCAAAAAAGACAGGTTAATAAAAGTTTCTTGTTGCCTATTTCCCTTCCAGTTCCTTCAGCAAATTATCCAAATCAACTTCCTCGATCTTGTCTGTATTAAACTCAGTATTATTGAAAAACTTATTATTCCTCGCGCTGCCTGAAAAAACCATCTCTTTTCCAAGAAGATCATTTCTCTGCAGAGCAATTTTCTCCGCGTCTCCCGAATCCCAGTCAGGAATTCCAAGGCTTGCGAAATGATCTGAAAAAACCACCGCCCGAATTGTTTCAGTTCCGTCGTCCAAAACAACGTTTATCAGGGCTCTTTTGTTGGCTTCAACGCGGCCGTGCTGCTCGCATGTAAAAATATCTCCTTCCTGCGTTGCTTTCTTTCTGCACTCCGGACATTGGTAAAAAAACCTCGGCTCAAAAGTCTGAACTATAAAAGCTCTAAGCCTTGCATTATCTGAAACCTGCAAATCTTTGATTCCCTTGTCCTGCACAATTTTTCCTTCAACAACATTTTCCATCTGGACACTCGTCGGCCGGATTTCAGAAAAACTTCCGAGATGAATCTCGTTTTCTCTCATGCTGCCGTTTGAAATTTCAACAACAACGCCCGGAGCGATTTTGCCTGTTTCTATCAGGTCTATGTGATTAACATCCCAAAGCACAACGCGAATATTTGAAGTCTCGTCCGCGACGATCATGTTCGCGACTTTGCTCTCTTTATCGTTTCTTGTAAATGTCCTGACCGGAAAAATGTTCAGGACTTTTCCGACAGTGTTAACTTTTCTCATCCCGGGCAAAAGTTCATTAAGCTTAAGTTTTTCATTATCAAAACTGATTCCGAGCTCCGCTGCGATAACTTGAGCAGCCCCTTCTTTGCT